>JAJYHA010000136.1 GCA_021784995.1 Myxococcales bacterium | reverse complement strand
ACACGACAACCCCTCCACGCCGGTGACCGATCCGAACCAGATCGCCAACCAGCTCGCCTTCTTCGCGAGCGACGCGCCGGCGACCGGCACCCTGACCGTCCCCAACACCTCGGGCGGACTGGCGCTGGTGGGGACCGGCGGGCTCGCCCCGGGCACCTGGACCGCGACCGTCTCCGACTACGCCTACGAGTGCACGTTCCAGCAGCCGAGCGGCACCACCTGCTCGGGCGGCTCGGCCGCCAGCACCTACGACGTGACCGTCATCACCAAGCCGATCATCCCCGGCGTCGGCATCCCGACCCAGGGCACGCTCGACATCGTGGTGTACTTCGCGAACCTCAAGAGCGACCCGACCCTCTCCGCCGCGACCGCCGGCGCCGACTCCGACCTCCAGCAGATGGAGTCTCGGCTCCGGACCCTCCTCGCGGGAGGAGGCCTCGCCATCGGCACCGTCCGCTACGTCGACCTGCCCGACGCCGTGCAGACGCAGTACGCACTCGGGATCGACGCCGACCAGACCGGCGGCTGCTCCCAGGTGGCGGACCTCTTCCGGAACGCGGCGCCCGGGACAACGCTCAACATCTTCTTCGTCTCGCAGATCACGGCCGGCGGCTCGAGCAGCAACCAGGTCGTGGGGCTCGACGGCACCATCCCCGGACCGGCCACCATCGGCGGGACGGCCGGGAGCGGCGCCGCCGTCTCGGCCGCGGACCTTCGCAACCACACCGGCTGCGGCACCGCACCCAACTACGATCAGTGCGGGCCCGACGAGACCGCCTACATCATCGCCCACGAGGCGGGGCACTTCCTCGGCCTCTACCACGTGACGGAGGCCGACGGGACGCAGTTCGATCCGCTGCTCTCGACCCCGATGTGCCCCTGCAAGAGCTGCGCTTCGACTCCCTCGAGCTGCGCCACCACCTCCAGCTCGTCGAGCACGAGCTACATGATGAGCGTGGCGGACTGCACCCGGGGGAGCACGTGCGGCGGCGGCGACAACCTGATGTTCTGGCGGCTCGAGAGCGGCTCCCAGGGCACGCTCCTCCCCGAGCAGGCGAGCGTCATGCTCGCCAACCCGCTCGTCCAGTGAGGCCGGCATGACCACGCTCCAGCTCGCGCTCCTGCTCGCCCTCGCCGCCCCGGCCACCCCGGCGCGCAACGCGCGGCCGGCGGCCGAGGCCGAGGTGGCCCCGGCGGCGTCGAGCGCCCTCTCCGACGCCGAGGTCGCGCGGCGCGTTCGCTCCTACCTGGCGACCATCGACACGCCCATCTCCGCCGCCCGGTGGAGGGCGCTCGGCCCGCGCGCGGTGCCCTGGCTGGAGTCGGTGGTGGCCGACAGGACGGCGCTCCCGAGCCGGCGCGCACGGTCGCTGGACGCGCTGTCGTTCATCGGGGGCGACCGCGCGACGCAGCTCCTCCTCGACACCGCCCACGCCGACGGCGAGCCGTTCGCGGTGCGCGCGAGCGCCCTGCGGGGCGCCGGCCGGCTCCTCCCGCCCGATCGGCTCACCGCCGAGCTCCGCTCCGTGCTGGAGGGCGCCCGCCACACCACCCTCCGCGCCGCCGCGGCGGAGGTGCTCGCGCGCAGGGCGACGGGGCCGGCCTGCGGCGCGGTGCGAGCCCAGGTCGCCCGGGAGCGGCCCCGGGATCGGGGGCAGTTCTCGGCGGCCCTCGAGCGCTGCGGCGTCACCCCCTGAGCTCCGGCGCCGCGCGTGGCGGTCCGCATGATCCTCTTCGCGCTCGACCGGCTCCGCGCCCGCCGCGTGCGCGGCGGAGGGATCCCGGCTCGCGCCGGAGCGCCGCGACCGCTATCTTCTCCGGCGCGGCCGGCATGAGGAGGATCGAATGAGGGCGGTGTACTACGCAGGGAAGGGCGGCCCCGAGATCGTCGAGGTCCGCGACGTGGCGGACCCGGTCGCGGGCCGGGGCGAGGTGCTGGTGCGGGTGCGGGCGGCCGGACTGAACCGGGCGGACCTGCTGCAGCGGCGCGGCGTCTATCCGCCGCCGCCCGGGGTGCGGGAGGAGGTCCCGGGCCTCGAGCTGGCCGGCGAGGTGGCGACGGTGGGCGAGGGCGTCCGCGGGGTGAAGCGGGGCGACCGCGTGATGGCCATCTCCTCCGGCGAGGCGCAGGCCGAGCTCGCGGTCGTGCACGAGCGGATGCTGATCCGCGTCCCCGAGCGGCTCACGATGGAGGAGGCCGGCGGGACGATGGAGGCCTTCCTCACCTCCCACGACGCCCTCTTCACGCTGGGAGGCCTGCGCCCGGGCTGGCCGGTGCTGATCCACGCCGTGGGCTCCGGCGTCGCCACCGCGGCGCTCCAGCTCGTGAAGGCGGCGGGCGGCGTCGCCATCGGGACGAGCCGCACGGCCGACAAGCTGGACCGCGCGCGGCCGCTCGGCCTCGACCACGCGATCCTGGTGGGGAAGGAGGCGCCGCGCTTCGCCGACGAGGTGCGGCGGCTCACCGGCGGCGAGGGCGTGCCGATCGTCCTCGACTTCGTGGGCGGGACCTACGGCGCCGAGAACGTCGCCTCGCTCTGCACGGGCGGCCGGGTGGTCGTGATCGGGACCCTGGCCGGACCCCGCGCGGAGCTCGACCTGGGCGCGCTGATGCGCAAGCGCGGCGAGGTGATCGGGACGGTCCTGCGTCCGCGCCCGCTGGAGGAGAAGATCCGCGCCACGCGCCTCTTCGCCAGGGACGTGCTGCCGCTCCTCGCCGCGCGCAGGGTCGCTCCGGTGATCGACTCCGTCATCCCGCTCGACCGCGCTCGGGAGGCGCACGAGCGCATGGAGCGAAACGACAGCTTCGGGAAGCTCGTCCTGGCCCTGTGACGGCGGCCCGCCGGGCTCCGCGCGATGCAGGCGGAGCGGGCGGAGCGGCCGGCGTGCGCGCACCGGCCGCCGTGGCGCCGCGTGGGGTCAGCCTGCGCGCTTCACCGGACGAACTCGAGCTGCCGCGACATCTGGCGGGCAAGGGGCGAGCGGGTGAGGATCGCGGCGGCGCGCTCCGTCCGGCGGAGCCCCGCCCCCTCGGCCGCGTCGTACGCGGCGGAGATGAGGTCACCCAGGGTGGTGACGACGTGCTTCGGAATCCTGGCAGGGCGGCGGTGGCGGTTGGTCATCTTCGGGACCCTTTCCGGGAGGCTCTCCCGCGTCGGGTACAAGCAAGCGGCTTGCCGAACCGCCGGCCGCAGGATCTCGCGCCCTTGGCGCCGACAGCCTGCCTGCGCACGGCGGATTTCCCGGAGACCCCCGGTGAGTCCGACGGACGGGCGCCCGGCCGAGGCTCCGCTTGACGGAGTCCCGTCAAGATCCTGACGCCAGGGAGCACCGGGGGTGGGCGTGGTGCTAGAACACCGAGA
>JAJYHA010000165.1 GCA_021784995.1 Myxococcales bacterium | reverse complement strand
CGGCCAGCCCGCGCCCGACGGCGCCCAGCCGCGCCGCGTCGGGGTCCGGCGGGGTGGCCAGCGCGCACAGCGCCCAGAGCGGCCGGGCGCCCATGGCCGCGACGTCGGAGAGGTTCACCGCCAGCGCCTTCCAGCCGACGTCCGCCGCCGGGAAGCGGGCGTCGAAGTGGACCCCCTCCACCAGCGCGTCGACGGTCGCGACGAGGTCCTGGCCGGGCGGCGCGCGCAGGAGCGCGGCGTCGTCGCCGACGCCGAGGATCACGCCCGCCCCGGAGCGCGGCGCGCGCCGGGTGAAGAGGTCGATGAGCGCGAACTCGGTCAGCGCCATCAGCTCGCGGCCCGCACGGCGTACGGCGCGCGGGCCGGGCCGACGAGCGCGGCGCGCTGCGGCAGGACGAGGGTGAAGGTGGAGCCGCCCTGGGGGACGGAGCTGACCCGCACCTCGCCCCCGTGCGCCTCCACGAAGCTCTTGACGATGGCGAGGCCGAGGCCGGCGCCGCCGTGCTCGCGGGTGGACGACCCGTCCACCTGGTAGAAGACGTCCCAGATGCGCGGCTGGTGATCGGCCTCGATCCCCACCCCGGTGTCGGTCACCGTGATGGCGACGCGGTCGCCGGGGTGCGTCGCCGCGGACACGGTCACCGTCCCCCCCTCGGGCGTGAACTTCACGGCGTTGGACACCAGGTTGATCACGCACTGCCGCAGCTTGTCGCTGTCCCAGTGCACCGGCGGGAGGCCCTCGGGCGGATCGCACAGCACCTGGAGCGACTTCTTGCGCGCCACCGGGAGCAGGGTCGAGACGGAGTCGCGGATGAGCTGCGCCACGTCGACGTCGGAGAGCGCCAGCCGCACCCGCCCGGCCTCGATCTTGGTGATGTCGAGGACGGAGGTGATGAGCTGCAGCAGGTTCTCGCCCTTCTCCATGATGATGCCGACGTACTCGCGCTGCTCGGGGGTGAGCGACCCGCCCAGCCCCTCCAGCATCATCTCCGAGTAGCCGATGACGCTGGTGAGCGGCGTGCGGAGCTCGTGGCTCATGGTGGCGAGGAAGTTCGACTTGAGCCGGTCCAGCTCCTTCAGCTTGGCGTAGCTGTTCTCGAGCTGCCGGTTCTTCTCCTGCAGCTCGCGGTAGCTCTCCTGCACGGCCTCGATGTGCAGGCGCGCGGTGAGGAGGTTCTTGTGCCCGCTGAAGACGAGCACGTCGAGGACCTCGCAGAAGTGCTGCAGGACCTTCTCGGCCGTGGCCTGGGGCGCGCGCCGGATCTTCTGCATGAACGAGGCCGCCGTCGCGGCGTCGAAGTCGGGCGAGATGGAGGTCAGGCTGGCGGGGAGCTGGGCGAGGTCGTCGGGCACGAAGGGGCCGAACACCACGCGCCCGATCACGCCCCCCTCGTGGAGGATCTGCCGCGCCACGTAGCGGCAACCGGAGAAGCACGGGAACGCGGCCGACCGCGCCGCCTCGGGCAGCGGATCGCCCTTCACCCGCTGCACGGTGGCCACGCACTGCGCGCGCCCCTCGGGCTTCTGCCAGATGTAGCCGCAGAAGTCGGCGTTCCCCACCTTCACGTCGACCAGCTTGTTGCCGGCCGCGTCGAAGACCTTGAGGCCGATGCGGTACAGCTCGGCGAAGGACTGGCAGACCTCGCTGAACGAGCGGGCGTCGAGCAGGTCGCCGAGCGACACCTCCTGCTGGAGGACCGAAGGCGGGAGGCCGCTCATCGCGCCGCCCCCGCCGCGGCGAGCCGCGTCCCCCGCAGGTTCACGTGGCTGAAGACCTGCCCCAGGAACTCCTCCTCCCCGATGCGCCAGTTCCGCTCCAGGCCGAGGCGCGCGTCGAGGGAGCGGTAGGTGAGCTGGAGGAGCGCGTGCAGCGTCTCCACCACGCCCTCGCCCCGGATGGCCACCGCCGGCACCACGTGCGGCTTCACCTCCTGGCGCAGGTCGTCGAGCTCGTCGTCCTCGCGCGCGCCGGGCAGGTCGCGCTTGTTGAGCTGCAGCACGATCGGCAGGGCGCGCGGGTCGAGGCCGTTGGCCTGGAGGTTGGCCAGCATGTTGTTCCAGTAGGCGAGCGTGGCCGCCGCCTCGGAGCGCCGGCCGTCCGCCACGAAGGCGACGGCGTCGGTGCCCTGCAGCACGATGCGCCGCGTCGACTCGTGCATCACCTGGCCCGGCACCGTGTAGAGCTTGAGCTTCACCTTCACGCCCGAGGCGCTGCGGAAGAAGACCGGCATCATGTCGAAGAACAGCGTCCGGTCGTCCTTGGTATCGAGGGTCATGAGGCGGCCGCGCACCTTCGGGTCGATGCGCTGGAACAGCGCCTGCAAGTTGGTCGTCTTCCCGGAGAGGGCGGGGCCGTAATAGACGACCTTTATGGCGATCTCGCGCGTCTCGTGGTTGAAGGCGACCATGTCTCCTCGGGTGCCGCAGTGTAGCCCCGGCCCCGACGACCGGTCCACATCGCGGCCGGCGGTCAGGAGGCCGCGCGTGTGCGCTCCTCCCACCAGGAGCGCGCCTCGCCCACGCTCCGCAGCAGCGGCGCCGGCGGGAGCGTCGCCAGCAGCGTCCGGCCGTAGCCCCGCGTCACCAGCCGCCGGTCCAGGACCGCCACCAGGCCCCGGTCGGTGGCGGTGCGGATCAGGCGCCCGAAGCCCTGCTTCAGGGCGAGGGCGGCGGCCGGAACGGAGAGCGCGCCGAAGGGGTCGCGCCCCTCCGCCTCGGCGGCGCGCGCGCGCGCGGCGGTCACGGGGTCGCCCGGCGGCGCGAAGGGCAGCTTGTCGATCACGACCAGGGAGAGCGCGTCCCCGGGCACGTCCACGCCCTCCCAGAAGCTCTGGGTGGCGAAGAGCACCGACGGCTCCTCGCGGAAGGCCTCGAGCAGCTTCCCCTTGGGCCGCTCCCCCTGGAGCAGCAACCGGTAGGGGAGGTCGTCGAGCGCGTCGCGGAGGGCGTTCATGCCACGCACGCTGGTGGAGAGGACGAAGGCCCGGCCCCGGGTGACCTCGACCAGCGCGCGGACGGCCTCCGCCGCGGCCGCGAAGAAGCCGGGGTGGGCGGGGTCGGGCAGGCCGCTCGGCACCACCAGCGCCGCCTGCCGGCGGTAGTCGAAGGGGCCCGGGTAGATCGCCTCCTCCACCTCGAACTCGGGGGCGAGCCCCACCTGGCGGCGGAAGTAGTCGAGGCGGCCGCCGGCGGCGAGCGTGGCGCTCGTGAACACGACGGTGTCCACGCGGCGGTAGAGCCGCTCCACCAGCTCCTCCGCCACGTCGACCGGCGCGGCGCGCAGGAAGACGCCGCGGCCGCGCGCCTGGGCGAAGTAGACCCGCGACGGCTCCTTGAGGGCGGTGACCGCGCTCAGCTGGAGGCGGAGGT
>JAJYHA010000435.1 GCA_021784995.1 Myxococcales bacterium | reverse complement strand
TGGTCAGGCAGAAGGGGCAGGCGGTGGCCACCGTCGAGGCGCCGGACTTGGCGATCTCCTCGATGCGGTTCTGGTTCACGCGGGTGCCGATCTTCTCCTCCATCCACATCCGCCCGCCGCCGGCGCCGCAGCAGAAGCCCTGCCGGCCGCTGCGCGCCATCTCCACCGGGTGGACGCCGACGGCGCCGAGGGCGGCGCGCGGGGGCTCGACCACGCCGTTCCAGCGCGCCAGGTAGCACGGGTCGTGATAGGTGACCGCCGCCCCGGCGAGCCCCTCGGCGGCGCCGGGGCGCAGGCGCCCGTCGGCGACCAGCCGGGCGATCAGCTCGGCGTGGTGGACGACCTCGTACCGGCCGCCGAAGTCGGGCAGCTCGTTGGCGAGGGTGTTGAGGCAGTGGGGGCACTGGACCAGGATCTTCTTCACCCCCCGGCCGTTCAGCGTCTCGACCAGCGCGCTCGCCTGGGTCTGGAAGAGGTACTCGTTGCCGAGGCGGCGGGCGGCGTCGCCGGTGCAGGTCTCCTCGTCGCCGAGGATGGCGAAGGAGACCCCGGCCTCGCGCAGGATCCGGACGATGGCGCGGGAGACCTTCTTCTGCCGGTCGTCGAAGGCGCCGGCGCAGCCGACGAAGAAGAGCCACTCGTAGTCGCCGCCGTCCGCCGCCCGGGGGATGGCGAGATCCTCGCACCACTCGGTCCGGCGGTTGGAGCCGATGCCCCAGGGGTTGCCCTGGGTCTCGATCCCCTTGAAGATCCGGGCCGCCTCGTCGGGGAAGGTGGCGTCGACCAGCACCGCCTGCCGGCGCAGGTCGACGAGCCGCGGCACGTTCTCGATGAAGACCGGGCAGGCGGTCTCGCACCAGCCGCAGGTCGTGCAGGACCAGGAGGTCTCGGGCGGGACGATCTCGGTGAGCGGCGGGAGCCGGGCGGCGATCGCCTCGCGGGCCGCGGGATCGGCGGCGCGCGCCAGCTCCACCAGGGTCGGCCCGACCTCGGCGAGGTGGCGGCGGAGGGCCCGGTTCACCTCCTTGTGGCTGAGCGGCTTGCCGGTCAGGTAGGTCGGGCAGTGGGTCTGGCAGCGGCCGCACTCGGTGCAGCTGTAGACGTCCCAGCCCTCCTTCCAGGAGAGATCCTTCACCGTGGCGGCGCCGAAGCGGGCCTCCTCGGCCTCGAGGTCGAGCTTGGCGAGGCGCGCCCGCGGCGGGAGCCGGGCGAAGAAGACCGCCGGGAGGCCGGTGAGGACGTGGAAGTGCTTCCCGTGCGGGAGGAAGTTCAGGAAGAGGAGGATCAGCGCGAGGTGAACGAGGAGCGCGGCGAGGCCGAGCGCCGAGCCGCCGGTCGCCGGATCCGGCGGGCTCGCCTCGAAGATCAGCTCGGTGACCATGAGGCCGGCGATGAAGCCGAGGACCAGCGTCCCCTCGAAGGAGCGGGTGAGCCGGTCGGGCCGGGTGACCAGCCGCCGCCAGAGGAAGCCGAGCGAGGCGAGCAGGGCGGCCCAGACGACCGCCTCCTGGAGCCGGGCGTAGCCCTGGCCGGCGGGCGAGCCGGCGCCGAGCCCGGGGAGGTGGAAGGCGAGGTCGCCGGTGAGCCCCATCCCGAAGAGGGTGATCGTCCGCAGCGCGAGGACGAGGAAGGCGGCGAAGATGACGACGTGGAGCAGGCCGGCGACCCGCTCCTCCGGATCGACGAGCCGGCGCTGGCCCAGGCCGAAGCGGAGGAGCGCCCGGAGCCGCTCGGCGGGGCGGTCCCAGCGCACCTCGCGCCGCAGCCCGAGGAGCGGCGCCAGCCGGACCACCAGGGCCACGGCGAAGGCGGCGAGGCCGGCGGCGAGCATCCCGCCGACGACGAGCCGACTGATTATGGAGTCGATCATGGCGCGACGCTACCCATCACGCGCGCCCAGGGCAAGACGAACCTGGGGGATCGGGCGCCGGCGGGGCGGCGGCAGCCTCCTTCGAGGCAGCGCGGCCCTAGGTGAGGTGATCCCCGCGGACCGGGGCGGTCCGCCGGTGGGCGAACTCGACGGCGTGCCCGACGTAGAGGCCGGCGATGTCGATCCCGGTCGCCGCCTCCAGCCCCTCGAAGCCGGGCGAGCCGTTCACCTCCATGATGGTCGGGCCGGTGCGCGCCTCGAGCAGGTCGACCCCCGCCACCTCGAGCCCCATCACCCGGGTCGCCTTCACCGCCGCCTCGGCGTACTCGCGGGGGAGGTCGATGGCCGTCGCCTCGCCGCCGCGGTGGATGTTGGAGCGGAACTCGCCGGCGCGGGCGGTCCTCCGCATCGCCGCCACCGCGCGGTCGCCGATCACCAGCGCGCGCACGTCGCGCCCGCGCGACTCGGCGACCAGCTGCTGGAGGATGATCTCCTGCCCGAGGGTCCAGAGGGTGTCGAGCATCCCCTCCACCTCGGCCATCGAGCCGGCGATCATCACGCCGATCCCCTGCGAACCGCGGGTGAGCTTGATGATGCAGGGGAGGCCGCCGAGCAGCTCGACCGCCGCCGGGACCTCCTCGCGGAACCGGCACATGACCGTGGCCGGCACCTCCAGGCCGAAGCGGGAGAGGAGCTGGAGGGCGCGCAGCTTGTCGCGCGAGCGGGCGATGGGGGTCGCGCTGGCCAGGACCGGGACGCCCATCAGCTCGAGCTGGTTCACGACCGAGAGGCCGTAGCCGGTGATCGAGGCGCCGATCCGCGGGATGGCGACGTGGATCGCCGCCGGGTCGAGGTCGGCGCCGCGATAGAGGATGCGGGGGCGCGCGCGCGTCAGGACCAGGTCGCAGCGCAGGGTGTCGAGCACGCGCGGCGCGTGGCCCTGGGCGCGCGCCGCCTCGACCAGCCGCCGGGTGGAGTAGAGCCGCGGGTTGCGCGAGAGGATCACGACGCCGAGGCGGCGCGCGCGCCGCGGTCGGCGCGCGCCGTGCTCCGCCACCGGAGGCCGCGCGGATCGCATGGGAGGCCAGGAGGGTAGCGGGCGCCCTCGCCGCGCGCAACGCGCCGGGCCGCGCGCCGGGCACGCGCGGCGCGGCCGTTTGATCCGGCGGGGGCGCGCTGCTAGAACCGCGATCCCTGCGAGGACGGACCGTGGACTACAAGGACACCATCCAGCTTCCGAAGACCGCCTTCCCGATGAAGGCCAACCTGCCGCAGCGGGAGCCCGAGATCCTCCGGGGCTGGGAGGCCGAGGGGATCTTCGCGCGCGTCCTCGCCGCCAACGCGGCGCGGCCGGGGGCGCGCCGCTTCGTGCTGCACGACGGGCCGCCCTACGCCAACGGCGACATCCACATCGGCCACGCGCTCAACAAGATCCTGAAGGACATCGTCGTCAAGTTCCGCAACCAGCGGGGCGAGGTCGCCGACTACGTCCCGGGCTGG
>JAJYHA010000168.1 GCA_021784995.1 Myxococcales bacterium | reverse complement strand
GGCTGTTCACCGAAGGCAGCTACGTCCGCCAGGGCCAGCCGCTCTACCAGATCGACCCGAGCCTCTACCGCGCCGCCGTCAACCAAGCGAGCGCCAACGTCACGAGCGCGCGCGCGGCAGCCGACGGGCGGCTCACCGTCCGCGTCTTCCCCGCCGACCGCCTCGACGCCGCCCTCTTCCCCGGCCTGCGCGGCGACGCCCTCCTGGAGCCCGGCGCCTGCGGCGAGGACCTCGATCCTCCCCGGGCCGCCTTCTACCGGGCGCCCGATCACGACGGCAGGGTGTGCCTCGTCCTGGGCGCGGGCAACGTGAACTCCATCCCCTCCGCCGACCTGATCGGGAAGCTCTTCAACGAGGGGAAGGTCTGCCTCCTCAAGATGAACCCCGTGAACGCCTACATGGGGCCGCTCCTCGAGGAGGCCTTCGCCGACGCCGTCGCGGCCGGATTCCTGGCCGTGGTCCACGGCGGACCCGAGGAGGGGAGCTACCTCGCGCACCACCCCGGGGTGGACGAGGTCCACGTGACGGGGTCGCACCGCACGCACGACGCCATCGTGTGGGGGCCGCCCGGGCCGGCCCGCGCCGAGCGCGTGGCGCGCGCCACGCCGCTCCTCGCCAAGCCCATCACGAGCGAGCTGGGGAACGTGACGCCGGTCCTGGTCGTGCCCGGCCCATGGACCGAGCGCGAGCTCGCCTGCCAGGCCGACGGCGTCGCCGGGATGGTCACGCACAACGCCTCCTTCAACTGCGTGGCGGGCAAGATGCTGGTGACGCCGCGCGGCTGGACGCTGCGCGACCGCTTCCTCGAGCTCGTGGGGCGCAGCCTGGCCCTCGCGCCGGCGCGACGCGCCTGGTACCCCGGCGCGGAGGAGCGCTACCGCGGGCTCACCGCGGGGCGCCGCGCCGTGACGCGCGTGGGGGGAGGCGGCGCGGGGAAGCTGCCGTGGACGCTGCTCGCCGGGCTCGACCCCGAGGATCCCCGGGAGGCGGCGTTCCAGACCGAGCCCTTCTGCGCCATCCTCTCCGAGACCTCGGTGGGGAGCGAGGACCCCCTGGAGTTCCTCGACGCGGCGGTCCGGTTCGCGAACGCCCGGCTCTGGGGCACGCTGGCGGCGGCGGTCCTGGTGAGCGGCGCGACCGAGCGCGACCCGGCCACGGCCGCCGCGCTCGAGCGCGCCCTCCGCGCGCTGCGGTACGGCGCCCTCTGCGTGAACCTCTGGCCGGGCCTCGCCTTCGCGTCCGGCACGCTGCCCTGGGGCGCGCACCCCGGCTCCACGCTGGCCGACGTCCAGAGCGGGCTCGGCTTCGTCCACAACACCCGCATGCTCGACCGGGTCGAGAAGACGATCCTGCGCGGCCCGGCCTGGAACCGGATCCGCATGCCCTACTCCCCGGCCCACCGCACCGCCGCCGTCCTGGGGCGGCGCCTGACCCGGCTCGAGGAGGGCGGCGGCTGGGCGAGCCTGCCGGGGGTGGTGGTCGCCGCGCTGCGCGGCTGATTCACCACACCTCGCAGCGGTCGGCGCCGGACCGCGCCATGGGGCTGCCGTCAGGGCAGGAGAAGGCCGCGCGGAACTCGAGCAGGTTGGAGAGCGGACCGTTCACGCGCCACTCCGCCGGCGCGTGCGGATCGGTCTGCGCCAGCATGCGCGCGAACTCCGGCCGCCGCACGGTGCACCAGGCCTGCGCGAGCGCCACGAAGAAGGCCTGGTCCGCCGTGTAGCCCGCCACGGCCGCGCCGCCCCCGCCCGCGTGCGTGGCGCGGTAGGCGGCCAGGGCCAGCCTGGTGCCGCCCAGGTCGGCCAGGTTCTCGCCCAGGGTGAGCTTCCCGTTCAGCTTCGTGTCGCCCTCCGCGGCGTAGCCGTCGAACTGACGCACCACGCAGGCGGCCCGCCGCTCGAACTCGGCCCCGACGCCGGGCGACCACCACTCGACGAGGTTCCCGAAGGCGTCGAACCTGCGGCCCTGGTCGTCGAAGCCGTGCGTCAGCTCGTGCCCCACCACCATGCCGGCGCCGCCCTCGTTGACGACGTCGGACGCGCCCCGCGTGTAGAAGGGCGGCTGCAGGATCCCCGCCGGGAAGACCATCTCGTTGAGCGAGGGGTCGTAGTACGCGTTCACCGTGGGCGGCGTCATGTCCCACTCGCCGCGATCCACCGGCTTCCCGATCTTGTCGAGCTGGCGGTTCACCTCGAAGACGTTCGCCGCCAGCACGCTCCGGAAGAAGGAGGTGCGGTCCACCTGGAGCGCGCCGTAGTCGCGCCACGACTCGGGGTAACCGATCTTGTTCACCACGTGCGCGAGCTTCTCCCGGGCCCGCGCCCGGGTCGCGGCATCCATCCACGCCAGGCCGTCGATGTCGCGGCCCATCGCCTCCTCGATGCCGGACACCAGCGCGCGCGTGTGCGCCTTCTCGTCCTCCCCGAACCAGCGTCGGACGTAGGCCTGACCGAGCGCCTCGCCCAGCGCCCCGTCCGTCGCCTGCACGCAGTGCTTCCAGCGCGGCTCCAGCTCCCGGGCGCCGGTGAAGTTCCTGCTCATGAAGGCGAAGCGCTCCTCGGAGAAGGCCCTCGGCAGCGCCCGCTGCGCCGCCATGCCGGAGAGGAGGCGCCACCGGAGGTAGGCCCGCCAGGTGGCCGGCGGCGTGCTCGCCAGTAGCTGGTCGAGGCGCGCCAGGTAGGGCGGCGTGGTGGTGGTGAAGGCCGTCAGGCCCGGGTGGCCGAGCGTCGCCAGGTACTGCTTCCAGGGGAAGCGCGGCAGGGCCCGCTCGAGCCCGGCCAGGTCGACGCGGTTGTAGGTGCGCCGGGGGTCGCGCATCTCGACCCGCGTCCACTGCGCCTCGGCCATGGCGCGCTCCAGGGCGTAGATCGCGTCGGCCTGCGCCGCCGCCGTGGCCTCGGCCACCCCGGCCAGCCGGAGCATGGCGGCCAGGTGCGCGCGGTAGGCGCGCTGGATCTCGCGGGCGGGGGCGTCGTCCTTGACGTAGTAGTCGCGGTCGGGGAGCGACAGCCCCCCCTGCACCACGTCGCCGACGACCTGCGTCGCGTCCTTCGCGTCCTGCTCGCTCGTGACCCGGAACAGGGGGAAGATCCCCTCGCGGTGGAGGAGCGCGACCTCCCGGGCCAGCGAGGGGACGTCGTCGGCGCCGTCGATGCGGGCCCACTCCGCGCGCAGATCGGCCGTCCCGCGCCGCTCGACGCCCCCCTCGTCCATGCACGCGGCCCAGAAGTCGCCCACCTTCCCGGGGTACCGGTCGGCCGGGTCGAGCTGGCCCGCGGCGTCGCGCTGGGCGATGTCCCGGAGCCGGGCCAGGTTCGTCTCGCGCAGCTGGATGAAGCCGCGGCTCCAGATCGGCTTGTCGGGCGGGATG
>JAJYHA010000128.1 GCA_021784995.1 Myxococcales bacterium | reverse complement strand
GTCCACGAACGTCACCTTCTCGGGCCGGACGATGGGGCCGAGGTGCGTGGCGACGTGGGCCTTCACCTCGTCGGCCAGCTCGTCCGATGCCTTGAAACCTTGCCGGAGCATGCAGTAGCAGTGGATCGCCTGCCCCTTCACCTCGTGGGGCAGCCCGATCACGGCCGCCTCCGCCACCGCGGGGTGGGCCACCAGCGCGCTCTCGATCTCGGCGGTGCCGAGCCGGTACCCCGAGACCTTGATCACGTCGTCGGTGCGCCCGATGACCCAGAAGTAGCCGTCCCTGTCGCGCTTGGCGGAGTCCCCGGCCTGGTACCGCCCCGGGTACTTCGCCCAGTACTGCCGGACGTAGCGATCGGGGTCGCGGAAGATGGTGGTCATCATCGCCGGCCACGGCCTCTTCAGGACCAGGTAGCCCTCCTCGCCGTCGGGCACCCGGTTCCCCGCCTCGTCCACGATCTCCGCCTCCTGACCGAAGAAGGGCCGGGTGGCGGACCCCGGCTTGAGCGGCAGGGTCGGGACGGGCGTGATCATGAACATGCCCGTCTCCGTCTGCCACCAGGTGTCCATGACCGGGCAGCGGCCCTTCCCGATCACCCGGTGGTACCACCTCCACGCCTCCGGGTTGATCGGCTCGCCGACCGAACCGAGCAGCCGCAGCGTGGAGAGGTCGTGGCGGTTGGGCCAGCTCTCGCCGAAGCGCATCAGGCCGCGGATGGCGGTGGGCGCGGTGTACATGATGGTGATCCCGTACTTCTCGACCAGCGACCACCAGCGGTTCGGGTAGGGGTAGGAGGGCGCGCCCTCGTACATGAAGGTGGTCGCGCCGCACAGGAGCGGTCCGTACACGATGTAGCTGTGCCCGGTGACCCAGCCCGGATCGGCGGCGCACCAGTAGCGGTCCTCGTCCTTCATGTCGAAGACGTACTTGAGCGTCGAGTGGACGCCGACCATGTAGCCGCCGTGGGCGTGGATGATGCCCTTCGGCTTGCCCGTGGTCCCGGAGGTGTAGAGGATGTAGAGGGGGTCGCCGCTCTCCATCACCTCGGTCGGGCAGACCGCCGAGGCGAGGGGGAGCTTCATGAGGTCGTGGTACCAGTAGTCGCGGCCGGGCTCCATCTTGACCTCGTGGCCCGTCCGCTGGACGACGATCACCGTCTCCACGCTGGGGCAGCGGCGCACCGCGTCGTCGACGGTCCGCTTCAGCTCCACGACCTTCCCGTTCATGAAGCCGCCGTCCGCCGTCACGACCACCCTCGACTCGGAGTCGTTGACGCGCTCCTGGAGGGCGTCGACGCTGAAGCCGCCGTACACCACGGAGTGCGTCGCGCCTATCTTGGCCGACGCCAGCATCGCGATGACGATCTCGGGGATCCGCGGCATGTAGATCGTGACGCGGTCGCCCTTCTTCACTCCCATCGCCTTGAGGACGTTCGCGAACTTGCAGACGTCGCGGTTGAGCGCGAAGTACGAGTAGGTCCGCACGTCGCCCTTCTCGCCCACCCACACCAGCGAGAGCTTGTTCTTGCGCCACGTCTTCTGGTGGCGGTCGAGCGCGTTGTGGACGATGTTCGTCTGGCCGCCCGGAAACCACTTGAAGAAGGGCTTGTTCGAGTCGTCGAGGACCTTCGTCCACGGCTTGTACCACTCCAGCTCCTGCGCCTCGGCGGCCCAGAAGCCCTCCAGGTCGTCGAGCGCGGCGCGCGCGACCGCGTCCCAATCCTTCACGCGAGCGTTCGCGACGACCTCCGGCGTCGGGTAGACGACCTCGCCTTCGAGCTCGGAGCGGCGGTTCGGCATTCGAGACCTCCTCCGGTGACAGATAGCCCCGTCCTGCGCGCCGGCGCACGCGATCGCGCGGGAAACGTGGTGGGCCCGGGTGGGGCAGAGCCTATGGATCGCGACGGGGGGCCGTCAAAGGCATTCCGCGGGAGTGCACTCGGGCCCCCCGCGACGGTATCCTCGGTCCCCGTGGTGCGCCCACCCCCCCTCCTCCCCGGCGACGTGGTCCGGGTCGTCGCCCCCTCCGGCCCCGTCGAGCCGGAGGTGCTCGAGCGCGGACTCTCCGTGCTCCGCGACGAGTGGGGGCTCCGGGTGCGGGTCCGTCCCGACGTCACGGTGCGTCACGGCTTCCTGGCCGGCGGTGACGGCCGGCGCATCGCCGAGTGGCGCGAGGCGGTCGCCGACCCCGACGCGCGGGCCATCTTCGTGGCGCGGGGCGGCTACGGGGCCATGCGCCTGCTGCCCGCGCTGGACGCGGGGCTGCTGGCGGCGCGCCCGCGGTGGGTGGTGGGGTTCTCCGACGCCACGGCGCTTCACGCTGCGCTCAACCTGGCCGGGCTCGTGACGCTGCACGGGCCCACCGTCAGCACGCTCGCGCGCGCGCCCGCGGAGGCGAGGGAGCACCTCCGGGCGCTCCTCTTCGGGGCCGACGCGCTCCCGTCCTCCGCCCCGGGCCCCGGGCGCGGCTGCGTGGGGACGGGGGTCGTCACCGAGGGGCGCGCCTCGGGGCCGCTCGCGGGCGGCTGCCTCGCGCTGCTGGCGCACCTGTGCGGCACGCCCTGGCTGCCCCACCTGCGCGGGGCCATCCTCTTCATCGAGGACGTGGACGAGCGCCCCTACCGGCTCGATCGCTACCTGACGCAGCTCCGACTGGCCGGCGCGCTCGACGGGGTCGCCGGCGTCTGCGTCGGCCAGCTCTCCGCCTGCGACGACGGCGGGCTCCGGGGCGCCGACACGGTGCGCGAGTTCGTGCGGGCGATGGGCGTGCCGGCCATCGAGGGGCTCTCCGCCGGGCACGTGGACGCCAACCTGGCGCTCCCCCTCGGGGCCCCGGCGACGCTGGTCGCGCCCGGCCCGGGGGAGGGCGGCCCGCCCCGGCTCCTCTTCGAGGCGGGAGCCAGGCCGTGACGCTGGCGCCCGTGCTCGACGCCGCCGAGGCGGGGGTGCGGGAGGGGGTGGCGCCGGGCGCGGCCGCGCTGGTGCGGGCCGGGGGAGTCGTGGTGCACGCCAGCGTGCACGGCGCGGCGCAGCGCACGCCCTGCACGCGCGCGCTCCGCCCGGCCGACCTCTTCGACCTCGCCTCCCTCACCAAGCTCTTCGTGGCCAGCGCCGTCGCGCGCCTGGTGGAGCGTGGCGCGCTGACGCTCGACGCGGCGGCGGCGCGCTGGCTCCCCGGCTTCCGGGCGGGGAAGGAGTCGGTGACGGTGCGCCACCTGCTCGCGCACGCCTCGGGGCTCGCCGCGTGGCGGCCGCTGCACGAGCGGGCCACGGCCGACCCCGTGGCCCGTGCGGCCTTCCTGCCGCCGGGGGCGCGCCCCGCGGCCGCGGCGCTGGTGGCGGCCTTCCGCCGCGGCCGCGAGCTCGCCGAGGCGGCGCTC
>JAJYHA010000016.1 GCA_021784995.1 Myxococcales bacterium | reverse complement strand
GACGAGTGCTACGCCGACGTCTACTTCGGCGAGCCGCCGCTCTCGATGCTCCAGGTGCAGGTCGAGAACGTGATCGCCATCCACTCCTGCTCGAAGCGGAGCGGCATGACCGGCTACCGGTCCGGCTTCGTCGCCGGCGACCCGGACGTGATCGCGGCGCTGAAGCGGATGCGGTCGCACCCCGGCGTCGCGTCGCCCGACTTCGTGAGCGCCGCCGCGACGGCGGCCTGGTCGGACGACGCGCACGCGGCGGAGCGGCGCGAGATCTTCCGACGCAAGCGCGATCGCTTCCTGGCCTTCTTCGCCGGCCACGGGCTGCGCTGCGACGGCTCGCAGGCCACGCTCTACCTCTGGCTGCGGGCGCCGGAGGGGCACACCGCCGCCTCCTACGCCATGGCGCTGCTCGAGGCCGGGATCGTGGTGGCGCCGGGGACCGCCTTCGGCGCGGGCGAGGGCTACGTGCGCGTGGCGCTGGTGCCCACGCTCGAGGAGTGCGAGCAGGCCATCCAGGCCTGGAGCGAGGTGCGGACATGACGGACGTGGGGCAGCTGCGGGAGCTCGTCTCGGCGGCGTTCGCGGACCGGGAGCGCCTGAAGGACGCCGCGGCGCGGTCGGCCGTCCTCGAGGTGGTGGAGGGGCTCGACCGCGGCGTCCTGCGCGTGGCCGAGAAGGCCGGCGGGACCTGGAGCGTGAACGCCTGGATCATGCAGGCCGTGAACCTCTACTTCGCCGTCACCGGCGCGGCCGTGCACGACTTCGGCCCCTTCCAGACGCGGGACAAGGTGCCGCTCAAGCGCGACCTGGAGGCCGCCGGCGTGCGGGTGGTGCCGGGCGCGGTGGTGCGGTACGGCTCGCACGTGGCACCCGGCGCGGTGGTGATGCCCGGCTTCGTGAACATCGGCGCCCGCGTGGGCGCCGGCACCATGGTCGACACCTGGGCCACCGTCGGCTCCTGCGCGCAGGTGGGCGAGAACGTCCACCTCGCGGGCGGGGTGGGGATCGGCGGCGTGCTGGAGCCGCCCGGCGCGCGCCCCAACATCATCGAGGACGGCTGCTTCATCGGGAGCCGCTGCATCCTGGTGGAGGGCGTGCTGGTGGAGGAGGGGGCGGTGCTCGGCGCCAACGTGGTGGTGACCGCCTCGACGCCCATCATCGACGTGACGGGCCCGGCCGAGGTCGTGCACCGGGGGCGGATCCCTCCGCGCTCGGTCGTGATCCCGGGCACGCGCGCCAAGACCTACCCCGCCGGCACCTACCAGATCCCCTGCGCGCTCATCGTGGGGCGTCGCTCGCCCTCCACCGACCGGAAGGTCTCGCTCAACCAGGCGCTGCGAGAGTTCGAGGTACAGGTCTGATGTCCGGGCAGCGGCCGCCCCTGCGCGACGCACTGGCCGCACGGACGGAGGCGCTGTGCGCCATCCCGTCGCCGGTGGGGCACGAGGAGCGGATCTGCGGCACGGTGGAGGCGTGGGCGCGCGCGCGCTTCCCGGCCGTGCGACGGATCGGTGACTCGCTCGTGGTGGGCGTGGACGGACCGGCGCGCCGGGCCGCGCCGGGGGGCGCCGCTCCCGGCGCCGCGGCCGCGCGTCCGACGGTCGTGCTGGCCGGCCACCTCGACACGGTCCCCCTCCACGGAGAGGACGAGGGGCGCTCCCCGCGTCGCGAGGGGGAGCGCATCGTCGCGCCCGGCGCGTCGGACATGAAGAGCGGCCTCGCGGTGGCCATGGAGCTGGCGGAGCGGCTGCCGCGCGCCGGGCGGTTCTGCGACCTCCAGCTCGTCCTCTACGCGCGGGAGGAGGGGCCCTTCGCCGAGAATGAGCTGGGCGACGTGCTGCGCGAGGTGCCGGAGCTGGGCGGCGCCGCGCTCGCCGTGTGCCTCGAGCCGACCGACGGCGTCCTGCAGCTCGGCTGCGTGGGCTCGATCCACGCCACCGTCACCTTCGGCGGCCGCGCGGCCCACTCGGCGCGCCCCTGGCACGGCGAGAACGCGATCCACAAGGCCGGGTCGCTCCTCGCCCACCTGGCCGGCCGGCCGCCCCGCGACGCGTTCAGCGGCGGGCTCCCGTTCCGGGAGGTGGTCTCCGCCACGCGCATCGAGGGCGGCCGGGCGCGGAACGTGGTCCCCGACCGCTGCGCGCTCAACGTGAACTTCCGCTTTGCGCCCGACCGGACGATGGAGTCGGCCGCCGACGAGCTTCGCGCGCTGGCGGCCCGGTACGGCGGCGTGGCCGAGGTGACGGACCTCTCGCCGGCCTGTCCGGCCTACGCGGACCACCCGCTGGTGCGCCGGCTCGTGGAGCGGGCGGGCACCACCGTGGAGCCGAAGCAGGCCTGGACCGACGTCGCGCGCCTGGCCCAGGTGGGTCTGCCGGCCGTGAACTTCGGCCCGGGGGCGACGACGCAGGCGCACCAGGCGGGCGAGTGGGTGGAGATCGCGGCCGTGGAGCGCTGCTACCACGCCCTCGAGCGGTTCCTCCGCGACTGAGCCCCCGCGTGAGCGCGGGTGTACGGCGCCGCCGGCGCCCGGGGCTCCTTCCGGTGTGACCACCAAGGCTCGCAGCCGGGACCGGCGGTGGACGCCCCGTCCGTGGCGTGAACCGGAAGGGGCGCACGGCTACAGAGCGCCTGCACGTGGAGCCTGCTGCCCGCGCCGCCTCCGACGCGGCGCGCCGCACGGGGCGCCACCCCAACCGTTCCCACGGGAGAGGACATGAAGAGGCTCATCGCCGTCGCCGCGACCATCCTGCCGGTGCTCGCGCTCGCCGAGACCGGCTCCTGGACCATCGACTCGAACCACACCGACTCCACCTTCGCGGTGAAGCACCTCGTCATCTCGACCGTCCGGGGGCACTTCGGAAAGACGACCGGCAGCTTGAAGATCGACGAGGCGGACTTCACGAGGTCGAGCGTCGAGGCCCAGGTGGACGTGAGCACGATCGATACGCGCGTCCCCAACCGCGACACGCACCTCCGCTCGCCCGACTTCTTCGACGTGGCGAAGTACCCGACCTTGACCTTCCGCTCGACCCGGGTGGAGCGGAAGGGGCCGGACCATCTGGCCGTCACCGGTGACCTGACCATGCGGGGGACCACCCGGCCCGTCACCTTCGACGTGACCTACACCCCCGTCGTCAAGGGACCGGCCGGAGAGGAGCGGCGAGGGTTCACCGCCACCGCCAGGATCGACCGGCGGGACTTCGGCCTGCGCTGGGCGAAGGCGGTCGACCAGGCGCCGATCGTCGGCGACGAGGTCAGCATCGAGATCGACGCGGAGGCGGTGAAGGACAGGGCGAAGTAGCGCCCGGTCGTGGCGCGGTCGCGCCGGTCGTCGGGCGCACGCCCGGCGCCCGCGCGGACGCGCGCGCGAGCGCGCCGCCGGCC
>JAJYHA010000334.1 GCA_021784995.1 Myxococcales bacterium | reverse complement strand
TGGCGCTCGAGCGCGGCGACGTCGCGCGGGCGCGCGCCCAGCTCGAGCGCGCCGTGGCGGTGTCGCCGCGCCTGGCGCCGGCCCAGGCGCTGCAGGGCGAGCTGCTGTGGAAGGCGCGCGAGCTCCCCGCGGCACGCAAGGCGCTCCAGGCGGCGGTGGCGCTCGATCCGGCGGACGCCACCTCGACCACGCGCCTGGGGGCCGTCGAGCTGCTGCAGGGGGATCGCGACGCGGCCCGGGCGCACCTCGAGGCCGCGACCACCCTCGCCATCGGCTCCGCGGAGGCCCACGCCTGGTACGGGCGCGCGCTGCTCGCCCGGGGGGAGCCCCAGGCGGCGATCGAGCAGCTCCGGAGGGCGATCGAGCTCGATCCCCGTGACGCCACGGTCCACCTCGAGCTGGGACGAGCGCTGGAGCGCGTCGCCAGCGTCGGCGAGGCGGCCGAGGCCTACCGCGCGGCCGAGGCACGCGCGCCGAAGCTGGCGGAGGCCTACGAGGCGCTCGGCGCGCTCCTCAGCGCGCAGAACCGGTGCGGCGACGCGGTGCCGCAGCTGGAGAGGGCGGTCGCGCTCGCGCCACGTGACGCGAGCCAGCGCGTGGCGCTCGGCGACTGCAAGGCGCGCCTGGGCCGGCACGCCGAGGCGGTCGCGATCTACCGCCGCGTGCTGGAGGCGAACCCGCAGATGGTCGGGCTCTGCTACAAGATCGCGCGCGCCCAGCAGGAGGCCACCGGCACGCGCGACGCCATGCCCTGGTACGAGCGGGCCGCGCGGGAGGAGCCGGGCAACGCCATGCCCCACTACTACCTGGGCTTCGCCTACAAGGAGCGGGGCCAGGCGGCGAAGGCCATCGCCGAGTTCCGCGCCTACCTGCGCGTGAACCCGGGCGCCGAGGATCGCAGGGACATCGAGCGCGAGATCGAGGACCTGGGCGGGACGCCCGACCCGGCGCCGCGCCGCTGAACGACCCGCCGCCCCCGCGGTTCGCCGCCGCAAGGGGGCCGGGATGGTCTATACGTCTCTCCCTGCAAGTCCGGAGGAGACGATGACCCTCGCGATCGTGACGGCCCTGCTGCTCGCCCAGCTGCCGCCCGGCGGCCCGCCGGCGGGCGCCGCGGCGCAGCCCTTGCCGGTGCTGGCGCTGGACGAGGCGCTCCGCGAGGCGCGCTCGCACAACCTCGACCTGGCGGCGGCGCGCGCGCGCCTCGACCAGGCGCGCGAGCAGCACTGGAAGGCGTGGTCCTACTACCTCCCGCAGGCCAGCGTCGGGGCCAGCTACACCCACAACGACATCCCGGACGTCACCTTCACCTCGCCGACGGCGTTCGCCATCCGCGACGTGGGGAGCGCCGCCGTCGCGCCGGGGGCGGGCGTGGCAGGGCTGCCCGGCGCCCAGACGCCGTACGCGCTCGTCCCGTACGGGAGCCAGACCTACGTGATCCAGAAGCAGAACCAGCTCGCCGCCCAGTTCCAGGTGACGCAGGCGATCCTGGCCCCGGAGGCGTGGTTCGGGATCAAGGCCGCCGGCGCCGGCGAGCGCTCGGCGGAGCTGGGCACGGACGACGTCACGCGCCAGACCCTGTTCGGCGTGGCGCAGGCCTACTACGGGGCGGCCGGCCTGAAGCAGGTGGTCGCCATCCAGGAGCGGCAGCTCGCCATCGCGCTGGCGCACGAGCGCGACGCGCGCGTGCGCTACGAGGCGGGCACGACCCAGAAGGTGTCGCTGCTCCGGGCCGAGATCGACCGCGCCCACGCCGAGCAGGATCTGAAGCGCGCGCAGAACGCCTTCCTGAGCGCGAAGGTCGCGCTGTCGACGCTGCTCGACCGCAAGGACGCCGGCTTCGACGTGGCGGTGCCGCCGTCGCCCCGGCTCCCGGCCGACCTCGACGCGCTGGAGCGGGAGGCGCCGCGCCAGCGCCCCGACGTGCAGGCCGCCGACTCCAACCTGGTGATGGTGGAGCGGCAGCACGACGCGGTGATGTCGCGCTACGCGCCCGTCCTGGGCGCCTTCGCCCGCTGGCAGTGGGCCAACCTGGAGGGCTTCACGGGCAAGTACGCCACCTGGGCGCTCGGCCTGGGGCTCACGTGGAACCTCTTCGACGGCGGCCTGCGCGAGGCGGACCTGCGGGAGGCCTCGGCCCGCGTGCGGGAGGCGGACGCGGCGCGCGCCAGCACGCGCGCCAAGGCGCTGGCGGAGGTGCAGCGCGCCCGGCTGGATCTCGACAGCGCGGTGGCCAACCGCGAGAAGGCGAAGGAGCAGCTCTCCCTGGCGCGGGAGAACCAGAAGCTGGTCGACGTGAACTACCGCGCGGGCGCCGCGACCTACCTCGAGGTCTCGGACGCGAACGCGGCGCTGCTCTCGGCGGAGCTGACGCAGGTGTCGGAGTCGCTGAACGCCGACCTCGCCTCGCTCCGCGTGCTCCTGGCGGGGGGCGCGTTCGACCCGACGTAGGGCGGCGGGCGGCGGATCAGCGCGCGGCGCGGTGACGTGCCCGCACGAGCGCCTGCGCCGTGACGGCCCCGCACGCGAGCACGTACTCGCGGTCCGCGTCCTCGAGGCGGCGGTCGTCGGCGAAGCCGAGCCCCAGGGCGCCCACCGCCTCGCCGTCGGCGACCAGCGGCACCGCGGCCCAGGCGCGCTCCCCGCGGGCGCGCGGGAGCTCCGCCAGGCTCGGGTAGACCTGCGCCAGCGCCGTGGGCGAGGCGATCCACAGCGGCGCGCGCGTGCGGAAGGCCTCGGCCACCAGCGAGGGAGCGTCGCTGCGGAAGGTGCGCCACCGCGCGAGCAGCTCGGGTGGCCAGCCGAACGCGTGCACGATCTGGAGCTCGCCCTCGGCGCGCGGCAGCACCAGGGAGCCGCTCTGCGCCCGCAGCAGCGAGAGCGCGTTGTCGAAGAGGACGCGCCCGATCGCCTCCGGCTCCAGGCGGGAGGCGAGCGAGCCGGCCAGGGCCTGCAGCCGCCGGAGCCGGAGCAGCCCCTCGTCGGCCTCGACGCGGGCGTGGCGCGCGATGTCCGCCGCCTCGGCGGTGGTGACGTGCGCGAACCGCTCCGCGGCGACCGTCCGCGCGTTGTCGATGGCGAGCGCCGACGGGAGCGCGAGCCCCTGCGCCTCGATCAGGTCCGCCTCGGAGAAGCCGGGGACGTGCGCGGCGCGCATGAGCGTGATCCCGCCGATGATCCGATCCCGCGCCTGGAGCGGGAGCACCAGCATCGAGTGGGGCGCCAGCGCCTGGAGCGCCGCGAGGTGCCGCTCGTCGTGCGCCGCCCAGCGCAGGACCTCCGGGGTCACGTCGCGCACGAGGCGCGGCGCGCCGTCCCGGATGGCCTGCGTGGTGAGCGTGGCCCAGCCCGGACCCGGCGCCACCTCGCGGAAGAGGGCCGCCAG
>JAJYHA010000184.1 GCA_021784995.1 Myxococcales bacterium | reverse complement strand
GGGCGAGGCGATCCACGCCATCAACCGCCCCGCGCGCCCCCCCGCCGGCGGGCGCGCGGACCGGCCGGCGTGAGGCGGCTCGCGGTCCACCACCTCGGCCGGGTGGAGTACGAGGACGGCCTCTCGCTCATGCGGCTCGCCGCCGAGGCGGTGCGGGCCGGCCTCCCCCCGGACACCGACTTCCTCTTCCTGCTCGAGCACCCGCCGGTCGTGACCTTCGGCCGGTCGGCCGCCGCGGCGAACCTGCTCGCGGCGCCGGAGTGGCTCGAGGCGCGCGGCTTCGAGCTCCACCGGACCGACCGGGGCGGCGACGTCACCTACCACGGGCCTGGCCAGATCGTCGGGTACCCGGTGGTCGATCTCTCCGGCCGGACCGACGTCCGGCGCTACGTGGCGGCGCTGGAGGAGGCGATGATCCGGACCTGCGCCGGGCTCGGGATCGCGGCCGGCCGCCACCCGACGCACCGCGGCGCCTGGGTGGGGTCGAGGAAGATCGGCGCCGTGGGCGTCCACCTCTCCCGCTGGATCACCAGCCACGGCTTCGCCTTCAACCTCGCCCCCGACCTGTCGCACTTCGCCGCGATCGTGCCCTGCGGCATCGCGGATCCCGGGCTCGGGGTGACCAGCCTCGCGGCGGAGCTCGCGGCGCTGGGCCGCCCGGCCCCGGCGCCGGGGGAGGTGGCGGCGAGCCTGGCGGCGCACCTCGCGGCGGCGCTCGACCGCGAGCCGGTCGGCGGCGCGGCGGCGCTCCGGACCGTCTCGGTGGTGCCGGTGGCCGCGGATGGGCGGGTGCTCCTGCTCCTCCGGACCCCCGAGCGGGGCGGCTTCTGGCAGCCGGTGACCGGCCGGATCGAGCCCGGGGAGGAGGCGCTCGCCGCGGCGCGGCGGGAGCTGCGCGAGGAGACCGGGGCGGAGGTCGAGGTCCGGCCGCTCGGGTATCGCCACGCCTTCGCCCTCGACCCGGCGCTCCTGGGGCGGCCCCCGGCGGCGCCGCGGATCTGCGAGGAGGAGGCCTTCGCCGCGCGCCTGCCGGAGGGCTTCGCGCCCCGCCTCTCCGGGGAGCACGTCGCCCACGCGCTGCTGGACCCGGGCGCGGCGGCGGAGCGGCTCCGCTTCGCCGGGCTCCGGCGCGCGGTCCGGCTCGCCGTCGGCGACTAGCGCGGGGCCGGTCGGTCAGGCCCGCGCGCCCCGCCCGGGCGCGCCCTCGAGGCAGAGGGCCCGGTTGAGCGCGACGATCGCCTTCCGGTAGTCGGCCCGGTCGATCACGAACTGCATGTTGATCTGCCGGAGCGACTGCGAGACGCAGTTCACGTTGATCTGGTTCTCGGCGAGCACCTGGGTCGCGCGCGCCAGCACGCCGGGGATGGCGATGTTCGAGCCGATCACGCAGACCACCGCCGCCGGCTGGACGGTGACCACCTCGTAGCGGTTCTCGAGCTCCTCCACGAAGCCGGAGGAGATCGACCGCTCCCACACGACGTGGGCGATCGAGTTGGCGTTGGTCGCCTTGAGGATGTACGAGATCCCGTGGCGCTTGAAGGTCTCCATCAGCCCGAGATCGAACCCGACGGTGCCGACCATCGAGGGATCGTGGATCTCGACCACGCTCACCTTGGGCGTGCCGGCGATCACCTCGATGCGGGCCTCCTTCCCGACGAAGTCCTTGGTGATGAGCGTCCCCGGGTGCTCGGGCTCGAAGGTGTTCTTGAGGCGGATCGAGATCCCGGCGAGCTCCATGGGCTTGGCCGCCTTGGGGTGGATCGCCTCCATCCCGACGTCGGCGAGCTGGTCGGCGACGTCGTAGTTGGTGCGGCCGACCACGACGGTGTTGCCGGCGCCGACGATCTCCGGATCGGCCGAGGAGAGGTGGAACTCCTTGTGGATGACCGCCTCGTCGGCGCGGATCTCGACCGCGACCTTGCTGAAGGTGACCTCGGAGTACCCGCGGTCGAACTCCCGCATGATCCCCTCGACGCCCTTGGTGTACCCGGTCACGACCAGGAGCTCGCGGGCGGGATCCAGGCCCTGGAAGGACTCGTGGATCCGCTCGTCGATGGTGAGCGGCTCGTCGTCGTCGAACCCGGTGAGATCGAGGAGCCGGGCGCCGTGGCCGCGGGCGCGCAGGATCTCGACGCTGTTGAAGGCGCTGTGGGCCTCGCCGATGGCGGCCAGCATCTCCCGGGCCGCGAGCAGGAGGCTCTCGCGCTTCAGGTAGCCGCTCGCCAGCACGTGCCGCATGGAGTCGAGGTACTCGCGGAGCAGCGACATCCGGGTCTCGATGAACCCGTCGGCGACGCCCAGCGGGAGGCCGAGCGGCGCCAGCGAGGCGTTGATCTCCTTGAGCCGCCCGGTGAGCGCCGCGAGCGCGCCGGCGTAGTCCCCCCCGCCGACGAAGCGCGCGTAGACGCCCGGCTCCCCGGTCTTCTTGTGCTCGAGGAGCTGGTTGGTCACCCCGGCGTAGGCGGAGACGACGTAGACCCGGCCGAGGACGAGGCCCGGGTCGCGGAGCATGATGTTGCGGAGGACCTCGTCGAACCGCGACATCGAGGTGCCGCCGATCTTCTCTACGGTGATCATGAGGGGTCCGGGGGAGTGGGGTGAGCCGGCCCGGAAAGAAACCACAACTCCGGGCCGGTCGCCACCTGGCGGCCGCCCTCCGGGCGGGGCCGGCGCGCCTCCCCGGGGCGCACGCTTCTTGCTCTGCCGGTGGGGATGCGGGCCCGCCGCCTCGCGCTCACCGCGCTCCTCCTGGCGACCCTGGCGCCGGGGGCGCTCCAGCGCGTCGCCCGGAGGCCCGCCCCGGCGCGTGGCTGCCCGCCGGCCGGCCGCGGGGTCCAGCCCCGGCACTGGCTCGGCTGCGCCGCGGACCCGGGGCCGGCGCGCGATCTCGCCGACGACGAGCGGCTCCTGCTCGGGCTCCCCCTCGACCCCAACTCGGCCTCGCCCGGCAGCCTGGCCTTCGTCCCCGGGCTCTCGCGCTCCCTCGCCGCGGCGATCGCGGAGGACCGGCGCGCGCGGGGCCCCTTCGGCTCGGTCGAGGAGCTGCGCCGGGTTCACGGCATCGGACCGATCCGGCTCTCCCGCGCGCGCGGGAGCCTCGAGGTTCGCCCCCGCTGAGCGAGGCGACCGCGGCGACCGCGGCGTGGCGTCCGGGTGGCGCCCGCGGTACGCTCGCCGGCGGAGGGGGGTCGACGTGATCGTCCGCTGCGCGCGCTGCTCGACGTCCTACGAGCTCGACGAGTCCCTGCTCGCCTCCACCGGCTCGCGGGTGCAGTGCACGCGCTGCGAGGCGATCTTCACCGTGCTCCCGGCGGGGGGGCGGACCGCGTCCGACGGCGCTCCGGCCCAGCTCGCCGGGGAGGGGCTCCCGGCGCGGCCCCTGCCGG
>JAJYHA010000035.1 GCA_021784995.1 Myxococcales bacterium | reverse complement strand
GCGGAGCCGCTGACGCGCCGTCCCGGGGCGCCGCGGCCCTCCGCGCCTGACACGCACCTGACAGCCTGACAGCGAGCGCCGGCCGCGGCGGCCGGGCGCCTCGCCCCGACCCAGCGATTCCCGGCACTTCCGCCCGGAGAGGCGCGTGGCACGGTTATCGAATCCCGCGAGCGCGGAGGCTCACGAGACGATGACGGCGTGGACGTGGTCGCTGGTCGCCCTCGCGGTGGCGGCGATCTTCGGGATCTGGCTTGGGCACGCGGCGCGGCGCGACGGGGGAGAGGGGCGGAGCGTCCCCGAGGGCGCCGGGGAGGAGGCCCTCGCGCGCCACGGCCACTGCGTGCTCTGCGACGGCCCCCTGCGGCGCGCCGCGACGCCCGACGAGGTGATGGCCGACATCCAGCGGCGCATCGACGCCGAGTCCCTGCGCATCGCCGAGCGCGCCGCCGCCGCGCGGCGGTCCGGGGTGCCGCCGGCGCTCACGGGCCGGGCCGGCTGATCGCCCGCCATGAGCTCCTTCTCGCTCGCCTCCTGCGATCTGTTCCAGGGGCTCGACGACCGCCAGGAGGCCGCCGTCGCGAGCCACGGACGCGTCCGGGTGGTCCCCCGTGGCGCGGAGCTGCTCCGGGCGGGCGCGCCGGCGGAGGCGCTCTACGTGGTGCGCGAGGGCAGCGTCCGCGTCTCGGTGCCGGTCACGGTCCTGGGGCGCACGCGGGAGCTGCGGCTCAGGCACGCGCACCCCGGCCAGGCGGTCGGCTGGCCGGTGCTGGTGGCGCCGCACGTCTGCTCGGTCACCGCGCGGGCCGAGACCTCGGCGGTGCTGATCGCCTTCGATCGCGAGGCGCTGCTGGCGGTGATGTCCGCGGACCCGCGCGTCGAGTGCGTCATCCGGCGCAACCTGGCGAGCGTGGTGGCGAGCTGCCTCGAGCACGTCCAGGCGCTCTGGCTGCGCGAGGTCGAGGACGAGGTGGCGGCGTCGGCCCGGAGCGGGGTGCCATGAGCGAGCCCACGGTGGTGCTGGTCGCCCACGAGCCGCTGCCCCGCCCGCTCGACGAGGCGCTCCGCGCCGCCGGGTGCGAGGTGCTCTCCCCGGGCTCCGTCGAGGCTGCCATGGCCACGCTGGGGGCGCGGCGCGTGGACGTGCTCCTGCTGCACGGCCGCGACTCGGCCGAGACGGCCGGCTTCCTCCCGGTGGCGGTGGCCCGTGCGCCGGCCACCGCCGCGGTCGTGCTGTCGCGCGTGGCCTCGGTGCGCGACGGGGTCGAGGCGATGAAGCACGGCGCCGTCGACTTCCTCATGTCCACCTGCGCGCCGGAGGCGCTGGAGGCGGCGGTGGCGCGCGCGGCCTGCATCGCGCGCATGCGGCGGAGCATCGCGGAGCGCGCCGAGCCCGCCCGCCGCGAGCTGCTGGTGGGCCCGTCGCAGGCGATGCAGCACGTCCGTGACCTCGTCGCGCGGGTGGCCGCGTCGGGCGGCGGGACGGTGCTGGTCGAGGGCGAGACCGGGACCGGGAAGGAGATGGTGGCCGAGGCGCTGCAGACGAGCGGACCGCGCCGCGACCGGCCCTTCCTGCGCCTGAACTGCGCGGCGCTGGTGGACACGCTCTTCGAGTCGGCGCTCTTCGGCCACGAGCGGGGCGCCTTCACCGGCGCGGTGGAGGCGCGCGCCGGGATCCTCGAGGCGGCCAGCGGCGGCACCGTGCTGCTCGACGAGATCGGCGACCTGCCGTTGCCCGCGCAGGCCAAGCTGCTCCGCTTCCTGGAGACGCGCCAGTACCGGCGGGTGGGTGGCGTCGAGGAGCGCTCGGCCGACATCCAGATCACGGCCGCCACGCACAGGGACCTCGACGCCCTGCTCGCCTCGGGCGCGTTCCGCTCCGACCTCTACTATCGCCTGAAGGTGGTCCACCTCCGGCTGCCGCCGCTCCGGGAGCGGCCCGAGGACGTCATCTCGCTGGCGGCGGCCTTCCTGGTGGAGTTCAACCGGAGCATGGGGCGGAGCGTGCACGGCATCGCGCCGGAGGCGGTGGCCCGGCTCGAGGGGTACCGCTGGCCCGGGAACGTCCGCGAGCTGCGTCACGTCATCGAGCGGGCGTTCATCCTCTACCCGGGCATGCAGGAGCTCCGGCCGGAGCACCTGCCCGAGCACGTCGCGCAGCCGCGCCGCGGTGCCGGTGGACCGCGCGACTTCGCGCTCGCCGCCACGGAGCGCCGGCTCCTGACCGAGGCCATCGTCCGCGCCGGCGGGAACCAGACGCACGCGGCGAAGCTGCTGGGCATCAGCCGCTTCACCTTCCGCTACCGCTTCCGGAAGCACGGGCTGGTCTACGGCTCGGTGGAGGAGGAGGGGGCGGAGGGCTGCGACGGCGCCGAGCGCGGGCCGGCGGTGGTCGCCTCCTGAGGCCGGGACCGGGTGTGCTCGCCGGTCGCGGCGGTGCGGCCGGCTGTGACCGATCTGGTCACACTGTGATAGGACGGGCCGAGTAGAACGGCCAATCCAGCGCAGCATCATCGAAAACATTCAGTGATCACGGCCTGGTCGCGACGCAGAGTCGCCGGCATGGCCCGTGCTATTACGGGTGGCGGAACACCCAACCGGAGATCCCCGCATGTCCTCGATTCGAGCCCTCTTCCTGCCCGCCCTCCTGGCCGCGCCGCTCACCGTGGCGCCGGCGCAGGCGCACGGCCTCGACGGCGCAACCTCTTCGCGGGTGAGCGCCACGACCGGCTCCGCCCCGCTCCTCGCGGCGGCCGGGACGACGCCCGCGGCGCGCGAGCCGCAGGTGGTGAACATCACCGTGACGCGCGACGGCTTCGTCCCGGCGGAGGTCACGGTGAAGAGGGGCCGGCCGGTGAAGCTGGTGGTGACGCGCAAGGTGGAGCGCACCTGCGCCACCGAGATCGTGATGAAGGACTTCGGCGTGGCCCGGCAGCTCCCGCTCGACCGGCCGGTGACGGTCACGGTCACGCCGGCGAAGCCGCGCGCGTACCGCTTCGCCTGCGGCATGGACATGATCGCGGGCGTCCTGAAGGTCCAGTAGGCCGTGGGCGCCCGGGTGCTCACCCTCCTCGCGCTGCTGGGCTGCGCGACGGCGGCCCGCGCAGACGTCGCCCCGGACGTGCGCGCGCTCGTCGTCGCGCCGGTCGACCTCGCCGCGAGGCGCGACCCGGCAGCGGCGCGCGATCCGGCGGCGAGCCCCGCGCCGCCGCCGGTGCAGGGCGCGTCGCCGGCGGCCTCCACCGGCGCGTCGCCTCTCGCCGATCCCCTCCTCGACGCGATGGTGAGGGAGGCGCTGGCGCGGAGCCCCGAATACGCGCGCGCGCGCGCCGCCGTCGCCGCGGACGAGGAGCGGGTGCCGCAGGCGGGGGCGCTCCCCGACCCGACGAGAT
>JAJYHA010000187.1 GCA_021784995.1 Myxococcales bacterium | reverse complement strand
AGCACCAGCGGGCGCGCGCCGACGCCGCGCAGCGCGGCGCGTGACAGCCCGAGGCCGATCAGGAAGAGCGTCAGCACGAGCGCGCGCTGGGCCATGTAGGCCACCGCGTGCCCTGCGCCCCGCATGCCGGGGACGTAGGTGGCCACGGCGGCCGCCAGCACGAAGCCCAGGATGAACCAGGGCGGCTTGCGGGTGGCGCCGGTCGAGCGCCCGCCCCGGCGCCGCTCGAGCGTGGCGAGGAAGATCGTGACCGGCACGATCCAGAGCGCGCGCGCCAGCTTGACGGTGGTGGCGACGGAGAGGGCGGTGGGGCCGTACTGGAGCGCGGCGCCCACCACCGAGCTGGTGTCGTGGATGGCGAGCGCCGCCCAGAGGCCGAAGCCCTGCTCGCCGAGGTGCGCCAGGTGCCCGAGCGGCGGGAAGATGAGCAGCGCCACGGAGTTGAGCAGGAAGACCGTCGCCAGCGAGACCGAGATCTCCTCGTCGTCGGCTCCGATCACCGGCGCGGCCGCCGCGATCGCGCTCCCGCCGCAGATGGCGGTGCCGACCGTGACCAGGATCCCGGTCCGGCGGGTGACCGCCAGCAGGCGGCCCGCCAGGAGCCCCAGGAGCGAGCAGGCGCTGATGCTCGCGATGGTGTAACCGATGCCGTGCGCTCCGGTCCGGGCCACCACGCCGAGGTCCATGCCGGCGCCCAGCCCGACCACCGAGAGCGGCAGCAACGTCTTGGCCAGCGAGCGGGTCCGCTCCAGCAGCGGGTTCCCGAACGTGAGCGCGATGACCACGCCGGCCGCCAGCGCGGCCGCGGTGGGGACGAGCGGGTGCAGCACGGCCACGCCCACCAGGACCACGAGGATGGAGGGCAGGCGTGCGCGTCTCTTCGCGGTGGGATCTTGGCTCATGGAGGTGTGGGCGGCGGGGTGTTGGAGAGTGCGCGCACCTCACTAACGCGATCCGGTTCCCGGCGCGAGGCAACTCTCTCGCCGGGAGCCGATCCGCGCCACCGCAGCGTGCGTCAGCTGGCGCCGCCCGCGGTGACGGTGCGCACCTGGAACGAGGGCTGGGCGTGGATGGCGCGCTTCACCGAGCACTGGTCGGCCACGCGGACCAGCGCCTCGTGGTACTTCTCCGGGAAGCCGGGAGGGACCTCGATGTCGAGGTCGACCCCGGCCAGCGCGCCCCCCTCGTCGAAGCGCGAGCGCTCGACGATCCGGATCCCCTCGAACGGGATGCCGCGCTTCGCGCAGAAGCCCTGGACGAAGATGCCCGCGCAGGTGCCGATCGACGCCAGGAAGAGCTCGAACGGCGCGGGGGCCGTGTCCTCGCCGCCGTTGCTCGCCGGCTGGTCGGTGTGCACCACGTGATGCCCCACCTGGGCGTCGACGCGACGTCCACCGGGCAGGGTGACGAGGATCTCGAACGGGGTCGCCATGACGTCGTTCCTCCGCGTGAGCGTGGAAGGGAGGCGGATGGCGCGCTCGGTCCGCACGACCCCTCTCGGCGCGCTCCGTCCACGATGAGAGCCCGCGGCTGTGGCGCGGGTTCGCACGGCGCGAGGAGGCGCGCGGCATCGTGACGCACGGCCGCCGCGTAACCCGCGGTCATCGCCAGGGTTTCGAGGGATGGCTCCGGAGGCGGTGCCCTCCGAGGCGAAGGGAGAGGCCATGAGACGATGGGTGCTGGTGGGGCTCGCCGTGACGGCGGTCGGGACGGTGGCGCTCGCGCAGGGACAGGGCTACGGCGCGTGTCCCGGACCAGGCGCCTGCCCGGGGCCGGGGTACGGCGGCGTCCCGAGGGCGGCGGCGCGCGGGTGGGATGCCGCCACCGTCACGACGGTCACCGGCACGGTGCAGGCCGTCGAGAGGCCACAGGGCCCGCGTGGGCGGCAGGGGGTCCACCTCCGGCTCGGCACGGCAGACGGCACCCTCGACGTGCACCTCGGTCCGGCCTGGTACGTCGACCCGAAGCTGACGGTGCACGCGGGCGACGTCGTCGAGGTGACGGGATCGAGGCGCGCCGCCGGCGGCCACGAGTGGCTCGTCGCCCAGTCGGTGAGGAGCGGGAGCGCCACGCTCACGCTGCGTGGCGAGGACGGGCTGCCGGCCTGGGCGGGGGCCGGGCGCCGCTGATCCCTCGGGTTGTCCCCGCGGCGGCTCCGCGATAGGAGTTCGCCATGGCGCAGAACGACCACGAGCTGCTCGAGGCCGCCCGGGGAGGGGACCGCGCAGCGCTCGAGCGGCTCCTGGCGGCGCACCAGCACCGCGTCTTCCGCTTCGGGGTCAAGATGTGCGGCGAGGAGGAGGACGCGAAGGACGTCCTGCAGGAGACGCTCATCGCCGCGGCGCGGAACATCCGCGACTTCCGCGGGGCCTCCTCGGTGTCGACCTGGCTCTACACCATCGCCCGCAGCTTCTGCATCAAGAAGCACCGCGCCAGCAAGTTCGCGCCGGGCCACGTGGACTCGCTCGAGGAGGTGCCGCACGAGGCGCAGGCGGTCGTCGATCCGGGCCGGGACCCGGAGGAGTCGACCGCTGGCGAGCAGGTGAAGCGCGCGCTCCAGCAGGCGATCGGCTCCCTGGAGCCGATGTACCGCGAGGTGCTCGTCCTGCGCGACGTCGAGGGGCTGTCGGCCGCCGAGGTGGCCGAGATCCTCGACCTGACCGTCGAGGCGGTCAAGAGCCGGCTCCACCGCGCGCGCGTCGCGGTCCGCCAGCAGGTCGCGCCGCTGCTGGGCACCTCCGCGCCCGCCGGGGCGGAGCGGGCCGACGTGGCCTGCCCCGACGTGGTCGAGCTCTTCTCCCGGAAGCTGGAGGGGGAGATCAGCGGGAACGTCTGCGCCGAGCTGGAAGAGCACGTGCGCCGGTGCGAGCGGTGCCGTGCCCGCTGCGACTCCCTGCGGGCCACCCTCTCGCTGTGCAGCCAGTCGGGCGAGAAGGTCCCGCTGCGCGTCGAGCGCTCGGTGCGCGAGGCGCTGCGACGGTACCTGGACGCTCACGCGTGACCGGGAGGATGCAAGCCACGAGGGCCCCGGACGGCGGTCGGACGAACCGATTCGCGGCCTGCGGGCTCGAAAGGACGCGATGAACGACGCCCTCCTCTTCGTCGGACTGGTCGTGCTCTGGATCGTGGTCCAGCGCGTGCTGCTGCCGCGCATGGGCGTGCCCACCTGAGCGGTGCCCGACCCGCGCCCGGGCGGCGCGGAGCACGGATCGAGCTGCGAGCGCGAGGAGGCGCCGCCGCGCCCGCGACGGTGATCGGGACGCGGCGGAGCGCCGGCGGGCGGCGGCTCAGACAAGATGAAACGGCTGGCTCACTGCGCGAGTGCGCGGATTAGCCTCGGGGTCGTGAGACCTACTGCGGCCAGAGCCGCAAGCGGAGGAGCCAGCCATGCAGAA
>JAJYHA010000378.1 GCA_021784995.1 Myxococcales bacterium | reverse complement strand
GCTGGCGGCCCAGGTGGGCGGCATCGGCATCGCGCCCGGCGGAAACGCCAACTACGTGACCGGGCACGCCATCTTCGAGGCGACGCACGGGACCGCGCCGAAGTACGCCGACCAGGACAAGGTGAACCCCGGCTCCGTGATCCTCTCCGGCGAGATGATGCTCCGCCACCTCGGGTGGACCGAGGCGGCCGAGCGGATCACCCGCGGCATGGACGGGGCCATCGGCTCGCACCGCGTGACCTACGACTTCGCGCGCCTCATGAAGCAGGAGGGGGCGGCGGACGTCGTCGAGGTCAGGTGCTCGCAGTTCGCGGACGAGATCATCGGGCACATGTAGGGCTGCCTTTCGCATCGGAGGACGAGCCATGGCACGCAGGAAGATCGCGCTCATCGGCGCCGGGCAGATCGGCGGCACGATGGCGCTGCTGGCGGGGCAGAGGGAGCTGGGCGACGTCGTCCTCGTCGACATCATGGAGGGCGTCGCCCGCGGCAAGGCGCTCGACCTCCAGGAGACTCGCGGCGTGGCGAAGTTCGACGTGGACGTCACCGGCGGCGGGACGACGGACTACGGCGTCATCCAGGGTGCCGACGTCTGCATCGTGACGGCCGGCGTGCCGCGCAAGCCGGGCATGAGCCGCGACGACCTGCTCAAGGTGAACCTGGAGGCGATCTCCAAGGTGGCCGAGGGGATCCGGCTCCACGCGCCCGGCGCCTTCGTCATCGTCGTCACGAACCCGCTCGACTCGATGGTGTACGCCCTCTACAAGCTCACCGGCTTCCCCAGGAACCGGGTGGTCGGCATGGCCGGCGTCCTCGACACGGCCCGGTTCCAGTACTTCGTCGGCGAGGCCGCCGGCGTCTCGCCGCAGGACGTGAACGGGGTGGTGCTGGGCGGCCACGGCGACGACATGGTCCCCCTGCTCCGGTACTCGTCGATCGCCGGCATCCCGCTCACCCAGTTCCTCGATCGGCCCAGGCTCGACGCGATCGTGAAGCGCACCCGCGCCGGCGGCGGGGAGATCGTCCAGCTGCTCGGCACCGGCTCGGCCTTCTACGCGCCGGCCGTCGCCGCCGTCACCATGGCGGAGGCCTACCTGCGGGACAAGAAGCGCGTCCTCCCGTGCTCCGCGCTCCTCGACGGGCAGTACGGCATCCAGGGGCTGTTCGTGGGCGTGCCGGTGGTCATCGGCGCGCAGGGCGTGGAGCGGATCGTCGAGCTCGAGCTCGACGAGCAGGAGAAGGCGATGCTCGCCAGGAGCGTCGAGAGCGTGAAGAAGAGCGTGGCCGAGACCAGGCTCTAGGCCGAGCGCGGCCGGGGCCGCCACCCGCCGGCCCATCTTCCGCGTCCAGGCCAGGGGAGCGCCCGACTTGAAGATCCACGAGTACCAGGCCAAGGAGATCCTCAGGAAGTTCGGCGTCGCCGTCCCGCGCGGCTACCTCGCCGTCACGCCGCTGGAGGCGGAGGGCGCGGCCCGGCAGCTCGGCAGCGGCATCGTGGCCGTGAAGGCGCAGATCCACGCCGGCGGCCGCGGCAAGGGCGGCGGCGTGCGGCTCGCCCGCTCGCCCGACGAGGCGCGCCAGCACGCGGAGGCGATGCTGGGGATGCGCCTCCGGACCCCGCAGACCGGACCCGAGGGCCGGGAGGTCCACAAGGTCCTCATCGAGGAGGGCTGCCGGATCGCGCAGGAGCTCTACCTCGGGATGACGCTCGATCGTGACGGCGGCCGCGTGACGATCATGGCCTCCACCGAGGGCGGCGCCGACATCGAGGAGGTCGCCGCCCGATCGCCCGGGAAGATCCTGAAGGAGCCCATCGACCCCCTCACCGGGCTGATGGCCTTCCAGGCGCGCCGGCTGGCGTTCCAGCTCGGCCTGACGGGCGAGACGGTCGGCGCGTTCGTCCGGTTCGCGACGGCCGTCTACGGCGCCTACGTGGCGACCGACGCGTCGCTGGCGGAGATCAACCCGCTCGTGATCACGGTCCAGGGTGACGTGCTGGCGCTCGACGCCAAGATCAACTTCGACGACAACGCGCTCTACCGCCACCCGGACATCGCCGCCATGCGCGATCCCGACGAGGAGGATCCGAAGGAGATCGCGGCCAAGGAGTACGACCTCTCCTACATCGCCCTGGACGGCGACATCGGCTGCCTCGTGAACGGCGCCGGCCTCGCCATGGCGACCATGGACATCATCCAGCTCTCCGGCGGCCGCCCCGCCAACTTCCTCGACGTCGGGGGCGGCGCGGACGAGGAGCGCGTGACCGCGGCCTTCAAGATCCTGCTCTCCGATCCGCGCGTGAAGGCGGTGCTGGTGAACATCTTCGGCGGGATCATGAAGTGCGACGTGATCGCCAACGGGATCGTGGCCGCCGCCCGCCAGGTGGGCCTCTCCATCCCGCTCGTGGTCCGGCTGGAGGGGACCCACGTCGAGATGGGGCGGGAGATCCTCGCGAACTCGGCGCTGCGGATCGTCCCCGCCGACGATCTCGGCGACGCGGCGCGCAAGGCGGTTGCCGCGGTGGCCGCGGCCTAGGCGAGGCGGCATGCGCGAGAGGGGCGAGCGGTGAGCATCTTCGTCGACCGGGACACGCGCGTCGTGGTGCAGGGCATCACCGGCTCGGCCGGCAGCTTCCACGCCGAGCAGATGCTCGCCTACGGCACCAGGCTGGTGGCCGGCGTCACGCCCGGGCGCGGCGGCACGCGCTTCCAGGGCGAGGTGCCCATCTTCCACTCGGTGCAGCGCGCCGTGCAGGAGACCGGCGCGGACGCGGCGGCCCTCTTCGTGCCGCCGCCCTACGCCGCCGACGCGATCATCGAGGCGGCCGAGGCGGGCGTGGCGCTGGTCGTGTGCATCACCGAGGGCATCCCCATCCTCGACATGGTGCGCGTCCGGCGCTACCTGCAGGACACCCCGAAGACGCGGCTGCTGGGCCCGAACTGCCCGGGGATCATCACGCCCGGCCAGTGCAAGATCGGCATCATGCCCGGCCACATCCACCGGCCCGGGCGCGTCGGCGTCGTCTCCCGCTCCGGGACGCTCACGTACGAGGCGGTGCACCAGCTCACGCAGCTGGGCCTCGGCCAGTCGACGGCGGTCGGCATCGGCGGCGATCCCGTGCACGGGACCGACTTCGTCGACTGCCTGGCGCGCTTCGAGGCCGACCCGGACACCGACGCCGTCATCATGATCGGGGAGATCGGCGGCTCGGAGGAGGAGCGCGGCGCCGCGTACGTCCGGACCTCGATGACCAAGCCGGTGGTGGGGTTCATCGCGGGGCGGACCGCCCCGGCGGGCAAGCGCATGGGGCACGCAGGGGCCGTCATCTCGGGCTCGAGCGGCACGGCCGAGGCCAAGCTCCAGGCCATGCGCCAGGCCGGGATCACCATCTGCGAGGGGCC
>JAJYHA010000284.1 GCA_021784995.1 Myxococcales bacterium | reverse complement strand
GCGACGCTGAAGCTGCTGGCGCCCGTTCGCCGGGTGTCGATCGACTTCAGCGCGGCGCAGCAGATCGATGACGCCTCCCTCTCCGAGGTGGCGCAGATGCTGGCCGACGATCCGGGGTGCCGGTTCGACCTCGAGGGGCTGACGCACCACCGCCGGCGCCTGCTGCGGTACATGGGCGTGGCCGACCGGCCGGAGCCGCGCGAGACCTCTCGGGCATCCTGAGCGCGCGCCGCGCGCTCCGTCGTCCCGTGCTATGGAACCGGGGTGACGGCGCGAGCCTCCCTCCACCTCCCCGTCCGCGTCGCCGCCCGATCCCGGTGAGCGCGCGCGCCAGCAGGGTCGCCGTGGCGACGCTCGGCGTGCTGATCGCCTTCGCCGCGAACCAGCTCCTCTCGCGCGCGGCGCTGGGCCACCTGCGCACCGACCCGCTCCTCTTCACGGCCGTGCGCCTGGCCTCGGGCGCGGGCGTGCTGGCGCTCCTCCTCGCCGCGCGCCGCTCGCGGCCCGCCGGCGGGAGCTGGAGCTCCGCCCTGGCGCTGCTGGCCTACGCCCTGGCCTTCTCGCTGGCCTACGTCCGGATCGGCGCCGGGAGCGGGGCGCTGGTCCAGTTCGCGGCCGTGCAGGCGACCATGATCGGCTGGGTCGTGCTCCGCGGCGACCGGCCCACCCGCCTGCAGTGGATCGGCCTGGTCCTCGCGTTCTCGGGCGTGGCGGGCCTCACCGCGCCGGGCGCCAGCGCGCCGGACGCGGCGGGCGCGGCGCTGATGGTGGCGGCCGGCGTGGCGTGGGGGATCTACTCCCTCCGCGGCGCCGGTGGAGAGGATCCCCTGACCACCACCGCCGACAACTTCCTGCGCTGCGTTCCGGCGATGCTGCCGCTGCTGCTCCTGCACGGCCGCGGCGGCCTCCACGCCGGGGCCGCGGGCATCTGGCTGGCGGTGGCGTCCGGCGCGGTGGCGTCCGGCCTCGGGTACGCCCTCTGGTACGCCGTGGTCCCCGACCTGGGCGCGACGCGCGCGGCCATCGTGCAGCTCGCGGTCCCGGTCGTCGCCGCGGTGGGCGGGGCGGGGCTCCTCGGCGAGCGCGTGACGGCGCGGCTCGTCGTGTCGGGGGCCGCCATCCTGATCGGCGTCGGGGTGTCGGTCCTGCCGGCGGCGCGCCGGACGGCCCGGGCCCCGCCGCGCGGACGGTGACCCGCGTCAGCGGTCCGCGAGCTCCACCGCGCTCCCCTCGCGGAGCGAGGCGCTGGGATCGACGATCACGGCGTCGCCGGGCGCGAGGCCCTCGGTGACGAGGAGCTCGGTGCCGGTGTCGCGATCCACCTTGACGGGCTGGAGGTGCACGTGCCCCGCGACCACCGTCGCGACCCGGAGCCCGTCGGGCGTGGCGAGGACCGCCGTGCCGGGCACCGCCAGCGCCGGGTGCGGATCGGGGATCCGCATCTCGACCTCGCCGTACATGCCGACGAGCAGCTCGCCGCGCGGGTTGGGGACGTGGACCTCCGCCGTCATGGTGCGCGAGGCCGGGTCGAGCGCCCCCGCCGTGCGCGCCACCGTCCCCTCGTACCGCCGGCCCGGGTGCTCGTTCACGGTGAGGAGCGCCTTCGAGCCCACCTGGAGCCCCGTGCTGAGGTACTGGGGGACCTGCACGAAGACGCGGACGGGGTCGGTGGCCGCGAGCCGGAAGAGCGGCCGGTCACCCGCGGTCCCGGCCGTGATCAGGTTCCCCACCTCGACCGGCCGCGCCGTGATGGTGCCGGCGAAGGGGGCGACCACGTCGGCGAAGCCCTTCAGCTCCGCCAGGCGCCGCACGCTCGCCTCCTGCGCCCGGCGCGCGGCGATCGCCGCCTGCACGTTCGCCTCCTGGACCGCGGCGTCGGCCTGCCGCTGCTCCAGCTCCTGGCGCGAGACGTACCCGGTGGGCGCCAGGTGCTCGTACCGCCGCAGCGTGACGCGGGCCAGCTCGAGGTTGGCCCGGGCCTGCGCCTCCGCCGCCTCCGCCTGGCGCGCGCCCGCCCGGGCCTGATCGAGCTCCTGGTCCAGGTCGGGGGTCTCGATGCGGGCGAGGAGCTGGCCGGTCCGCACGTGATCGCCGAGGTCCGCGTACCAGCGCTGCACGTAGCCGGTCGCGCGCGCGTACACCGCCGTCTCCCGCAGCGCCTGCACGTCGCCGGGGAGCCGGAGGGTGCGGACCAGCGGGCCGGGGCGCGGCTGGATCGTCCGCACCCGCGCCGGGCGCTCGGCCCGCGCGGCGGCGGTGGAAACCAGCTCCGTCCGGGCGCGGCGCGCCGGCAGGTAGGCGATCAGGAAGAGGGCCAGCAGCACCGTGAGCGCGATCGCCCCCGCCAGGACCAGGCGGCTGCGGCCGATGCGGGGCGGCGCGGGCAGCTCGAACCCCACCTCGTGATCGGTGGCGGGCTCGGGCCGTTCCTGGTCCGTCGTGACCGGGCGGGGGTCGGGCTGCATGTCAGATCTCGAGATCGTGCGCCACCGGGGGGCGGCGGCGCAAGAGGCTGTACATCACCGGCACGAAGAAGAGCGTCGCCACGGTCGCGAAGAGCAGCCCCCCGATGACGGCGCGCCCGAGCGGCGCGTTCTGCTCGCCCCCCTCCCCCAGCCCCAGCGACATGGGGAGCATGCCGATGATCATGGCCAGCGCGGTCATGAGCACGGGCCGCAGGCGCGTCATGCCGGCCGCCAGCGCCGCGCGCGTCGCGTCGGCGCCCTGCCGGCGCTGATCGTTCGCGAAGGTGACCAGCAGGATGCTGTTCGCGGTCGCGACCCCGACGCTCATGATGGCGCCCATGAGCGCGGGGACGCTGAGGGTGGTCCGGGAGACGAAGAGCATCCAGACGATGCCGGAGAGCGCGCCCGGGAGGGCCATGAGGATGACGAAGGGATCGAGCCAGGACTGGAAGTTCACGACCATGAGCAGGTAGACGAGGACGACGGCGAAGATCAGCCCGAAGGCCAGCCCGCGGAAGGAGGCGCGCATGCTCTCCGCCTGCCCGCGCACCTCGATCGTGGTGCCGCGAGGGAGCCGGGCGCGCACGGCCGCGATGGCCGCGTCGACCCGCGACGCGACGGAGCCGAGGTCGGCGCCGTCGACGCCGGCCAGCACGTCGTAGGTGTTGGCGGCGTTCCAGTGCGTCACGTTCACGGGGCCGCTGCCCCGCGCCACGGTGGCGACGTTCGCGAGGAGCTGCGGGGGCCGCTGGCCGGGGGCGGTGAGGGGCGTCGCCAGCAGCGCGTCGATGCTGTCGATCTGGTACTGCGGGGTCTGCACGGCGACCATGTACTGGACGCCCCGGGTGGTGTCGAGCCAGTAGCTGGGGGCCGTCTGGGCGCTCGACGAGAGCGCCACCAGGACGTCGGTGGCCACGTCCCGCTGCGTGAGCCCGACCTCGCTCGCGCGCGTGCGGTCGACGGCGACCCTCAGCTCGGGACCGTCCGGCACCTGCTGCAGGTGCACGTCCACCGCGCCCGGGATGGCGGCGACGCGATCCCGGAGCTCGCGCGCGAGCGCGAGGTTGGCCTCCCGCGTCGTGGCCGGCCCGGTCAGCTGCAGGTCGATGGGCGCCGCCAGCCCGAAGTTCAGCACCTGCGTCGTCATGTCGGGCGCGAGGAAGAAGGTGGTGAGCTCCGGGAAGCGCTCGTGCAGCTCGCGCCGGATGGCGGCCACGTACGGCTCGGTCGGGTGGTGCTCCTTGCGGAGCGCGATGAGCATCTCGCCGTCGGCGGAGGAGATGAGCGAGCCGTCGCTCAGGGCGAGGTTGATGGAGCTCATCGGCACGCCGAGGTTGTCGATGATGGTCTCGATCTCGCCGGGCGGGACGACCGCGCGCACGGCGCGCTCGAGGCGCTCGAAGAGCGGCTCGGTCTGCTCGATGCGGGTGCCCGGAGGGGCCCGGACGTGGAGCCGGATGAGGCCCGCGTCCACCCGCGGGAAGAAGTCGTTCCCCAGGAGCGGGTAGAGGGCGAAGCTGCCGGCCGCGAAGATCCCGAACACGGTCGCCGTGGCGCCGCGGTGCGACAGCACGAACGCCAGCGCCGTGCCGTAGCGCGCCCGCAACCGGGCGAAGCCGCGCTCGAACCGGGCGTGGAAGCGCGCCCAGCGCCCGCGCCCCTCCGCCTCGTGGCCGGCGTGCTCCGCCAGGAGGTAGCGGCACAGGGTCGGCACCAGCGTGCGCGAGAGGAGGTAGGAGCTGAGCATGGCGAAGACGACCGCCAGGGCCAGCGGGACGAAGAGGAAGCGGGCCGCCCCCGAGATGAAGGCCACCGGGACGAAGACGATGCAGATGGCGAGCGTGGAGACGAAGGCCGGCACCGCGATCTGCCGCGCGCCGTCGAGGATGGCCGTGACGAGCGGCTTCCGCTGCGCCAGGTTGCGGTGGATGTTCTCGATCTCGACCGTCGCGTCGTCGACCAGGATCCCGACCGCCAGCGCCATCCCGCCCAGGGTCATGAGGTTCAGCGTCTGCCCCAGCGCGCTCAGGACGATCACCGAGACCAGGATCGAGAGGGGGATCGAGACGATGACGATGAGGGTGCTCCGCAGGCTCCCCAGGAAGAGGAGGATCATGAGGCCGGTGAGGGCGGCCGCGATGGCCGCCTCGCGCATCACCCCGTCCACGGCGGCCCGCACGAAGAGCGACTGGTCGAAGAGCAGGGTCGCCTTGAGGGAGGGCGGCAGCGTGGCCAGCACGCGCGGGAGGCTGGCGCGCACCCGGGCCACGATGTCGAGCGTGCTCGCCCCGCCCGACTTGAGGATGCTGAGGAGCACGGCGCGCCGGCCGTTGGCGTGCACCACGCTGGTCTGCGGCTGGAAGCCGTCGCGCACGTTGGCGACGTCGCGCAGGTAGAGGACGGTCCCGCGCACGGTCTTCACCGGCAGCGCGCCCAGGTCGCGCACGGCCACCGGGCTGCTGTTGAGCAGGATGGGGTACTCCACCGTGCCGATCTTCGCGGTGCCGGTGGGCAGGATGAGGTTCTGGGCGTTGATGGCGGCCGTCACGTCGCCGGGCGAGAGCCCCCACCCCTGGAGGCGCTGGAGGTCGATGTCGACCACCACCTCCCGCTGGCGCCCGCCGTAGGGCCAGGGGATCTGGGCCCCCTGCACCGTGGCCAGGCCGGTCCGCAGGAAGTTGGCGGTCAGGTCGAAGACCTGCTGCTCGCTCAGATCGTCGCTCTCCAGCGCCACCTGGAGGATGGGGACGTTGGAGGCGCTGTACCGGATGATGAGCGGCGGCGTCGCGCCGGGCGGCAACGCCCGCAGGAAGGTCTGGGAGATGGCCGTCACCTCGGCGGTGGCGGCGTCCACCCGGGCGCCGGGGTGCAGGAAGATCTTGATCACCGAGACGCCGGCCAGCGTCTGGCTCTCGATGTGCTCGATGTCGTTGACGGTGGTGGTCAGCAGGCGCTCGTAGTTCGAGACGATGCGCCCCTCCATCTCGCGCGGCGGCAGGCCGGCGTAGTTCCAGATCACCGAGATGACCGGGATCTCGATGGAGGGGAAGATGTCGGTCGGCATCCGGACTATGGTCACGATCCCGAGCAGGACGATGAGCATCGCCATGACGACGAAGGTGTACGGGCGTCGGAGGGCGAGTCGAACGATCCACATGGAGTCCTCAGCGTCGCGAGCGGCCCGATGCGATCCGACCCGCCGGCGGGCACCCTCCGTCCCGGTCGCCTCGGCCTCCAGGACTCCGGTGCGACTCGCCGCGCCCCATACCCATTAGGCGCGGAAGGCCGCCGGCGCAACGTCTCCGCCGCGCGCCGCGCGGCAAGCCCGGGCCGTCTCGCCGCGCGGGCCGCCCCCGGCGTGAGCAGGCCACCCGCGCGGCCCGTCCCCCGGATCCGCTCCGCGGCGGAGCCAGGGTGTACCGTCCGGTACGGCCGCGCGTACCAGCGGGTACGGTCCGCCTCCTCCGCTGCGGGGACGACGCGACGGAGCGCGTGGATCGCGCGCGGCACGCCCGTTGCTTCGGGGGACGGGCACGACACGCCCGCGGGTGATCCCTCGCGCGAGCGGCGTCCCGAAGACGAGCCGTCCCACGAAGCGAACCAGCTCGAGATCGCGCGGCCCCGAGGGCGCGCGCGCGGAGGAAGACATGACCCCATCCATCCTGGCCCACGCCCGGACCGCGATCCGTCGCCGACGTCGAGGCGCGCCGCTGTCGGCGCTGGCCGCATCCCTCCTGCTCGCCGCCGGCTGCGGCGGCGAGGGCACCCTGCCCGGCGCCGGCGTGGGCGGCGCGGGCACCGGCCTCATGAGCGGCACCAGCACCTACGGGACCACCCGCGGCGCCATGCTGCAGGCCTACGCCGTCGCCGACGGCCTCCCGGGCGCCCTGCTGGGCAGCGCCACCACGGACGCGACGGGGAACTTCGCGGTCGAGATCGGCGGCTACGCCGGCCCCGTCCTGCTGCAGGTCTCGGGCGGCACCTACGTGGACGAGGCGACGGGCGTGGAGATGACGATGCTGCCCGGCGACGTGATGGCGGCCGCGGTCCCCTCGGTCGCCGCCGGCTCGACCACCAGCGGCATCCAGATCACGCCCCTCACCACGATGGCGCAGGCGCGGGCGCGCAACATGGCCGGCGGCCTGACCGACGCCAACGTCGCCGCGGCCAACGGCGCCATGGCAAGCCACTTCGCGGTGGGGGACGTCCTGCGCACGGTCCCCATGGATCCGCGGACCGCCGGCGCGGGGAGCGGCGCCTCGCAGGAGGCCAGGGACTACGGCATGGCCATCGCCGCCATGTCGCAGCTCGCGCTCTCCGTCGGGATGCCGAACTCCTCAGCCATCGTCACCGCGCTCGCGCAGGACGCCTCGGACGGCGTGCTCGACGGGAAGCTGGGCGCCACCCCCATCACCATGGGCGGCGGCATGACGGGCGCCAGCACCCTGCCGCCCTCGGCCGGCACGGAGGGGCTGGCCACCGCCCTCGGCCAGTTCCTCGCCTCGTCCGCCAACCGCTGCGGCCTCGGCCCCTCCGACCTGCAGGCCCTCGAGGGCCAGCTCTCCGCGGCCGCCGACGCGACCACGACCACGACCGCGACCGCGACCGGCGCCAGTGACGCGACGCCGGGCGCGATCGGCGGGACGCTGGTCTACGGCCCGATGAGCGGCGCCACCATGACCGCCTTCGGCCTCCAGGACGGCGCCATGGGTCCTCCGCTCGGGAGCGCCACCACCGACGCCCAGGGCCACTTCACGATCTCCATCGGCGGCTACGCGGGCCCGGTCATGATCCAGGCGATGGGCGGCACCTTCGTCGACGACGCGACGGGCGCCACCATGACGGTCCAGCCCGGCGACGTGATGGCGGCCCTCCTGCCGTCGGTGACCGCCGGCTCCTCGACCACGGGCATCCAGGTGACGCCGCTCACGTCGATGGCCCAGGCGCGGGCGCGCACGCTGGCGGGTGGGATGACCGACGCCAACATCGAGGCCGCCAACGCGGCCGTGGCGAGCTACTTCTCCGCGGGCGACGTGCTCCGGACGGCGCCGATGGATCCGCGCGCGGCGGGCGCCGGGGCGGCCGCCGGCCAGGCCTCGAGGAACTACGGGATGACCATCGCCGCCATGTCGGAGTACGCACGGAGCCTCGGCATGACCACCTCGTCCGAGGCCGTCGTCACGGCCATGATGGACGACGCCACCGACGGCGTGATGGACGGCAGGATGGGCTCGACGACCATCGCGATGGGCGGCGTGGGCACCGGCATGACCGGAGCGGCCGGCGGCGCCATGACGGCCGGTGGCGGCATGATCGCCGGCGGCGCCATGATGGCGTCCACCGCCGGCACCTCGGGGCTGGCCGCCGCCATGACCGCCTTCCTCGGCGACCCGACCGCCAACCTGTCCGGCGTCACGGCGGCCGACATGCAGGCCCTGCTGGCGCAGCTCTCCTCCTCGAGCGGCGCGCTGTAGCGGGCGCCTCTCCCGGACCGGCGGCGCACGGGGATCTCCGCGATCCCCGTGCGCCTTCGTTCTTCGTCCCCGGTCGCGCCTCCTTGCAGTACCCTCCGCCGGGTACACGAGCCCGACCGGATGAACCCGCCATCGAACGACCCGGCCCTCGCCGCCCGCGCCGACGCCGACAAGCGGCTCGTCGCGCTCGGATCCGTCGGCGCGGCCATCCTCCTCACCACCATGAAGGTGGCGGTGGGGCTGGCCACCGGCTCCATCGGCATCCTCTCCGAGGCGGCGCACTCGGGGCTCGATCTGCTGGCGGCGCTGGTCACCTTGTGGGCCGTCCGGGCCTCGGCGCGGCCGGCCGACGCCGATCACCCGTACGGGCACGGCAAGATCGAGAACTTCTCCGCCCTCTTCGAGACGGGGTTGCTCCTCGCGACCTGCGTGTGGATCTTCTACGAGGCCGTGAAGCGCCTGGCGTCGCCGCAGGCGCACGTGGAGGCGACCCCCTGGGCGTTCGCGATCATGGTGACCTCGATCGTCGTGGACGTCTCGCGCTCGCGGGCGCTCGCCCGGGCGGCCCGGGAGCACCGCAGCCAGGCGCTGGAGGCCGACGCGCTCCACTTCTCCACCGACGTCTGGTCCTCGGTGGTGGTGATCGCGGGGCTGTGCGGCGTCCGCGCGGCGGACTCCCTGCACCGGCCTTGGCTGGCGCGCGCGGACGCCGTGGCGGCGCTCGGGGTTGCCGTCATCGCCGTGATCGTGAGCCTCCGCCTCGGCAAGAAGTCGGTCGACGACCTCCTGGACGCCGCGCCCGTGGGGCTCCTGGAGCGCGTCGCGCACGCGGCGGCGGTCTCCCACGTGGTGAGCGTGCTGCAGGTGCGGGTGCGCCGCTCCGGACCGCAGACCTTCGCCGACGTCGTGCTCCAGGTGGCGCGCGGGCTCAGCCTCGAGGCGGCGCACGGGATCGCGCACGCCGCCGAGGACGCCATCCGGCGCGACGTCCCGGACGTCGACGTGGTGGTCCACGCGGAGCCGGAGGAGGCCGGCGCGGCGCCGGCGGGGAGGACCGATGCGACCTGAACCAGCCCACGGCGCGCCGGGATGCCGCCGCGGCGCCATGACCACGCCGGCGCGGGTACCGGGTCTGCCCGGCCGCGCCCTCCTGATCGCCGTCGCGCTGGCGGCGTGGCCCCGTCCGGCCACGCCGCAGTACGGCGGCTTCGACGTGGCCCCGCCGACCCCGCCCAGCTCCATCCCCGTCGCGCCCGCCACGACCGGTGTCCCGCTCGCGAGCCCCGGCGGTTCGGCGGTGAGCGCCGGCGCGGGGACGGCCTCCGGCGGCGGGGCCGCGACGAGCGCGACCTCGACGGCCGGCGCCTCCGTGGGTAGCACCTCCGCCTCGATGGCCGAACCGGCGATCGGGGTCACGGCCTTCGGCGTCGGGGCCGGAGCCACGGGCTCGGGCGCCGCCGCGGCACCGGGCGTCAGCTCGCTCGGGGTCGGCCTCTCCACGGTCGATCCGGGCACCGAGGGCTACACCGGTGGAGGCGGCGCCGCCAGCGCCGGCGGCGGAGCGTCCGCCGGGGTCGTCGGCGCGGCCGGAGCGGCCTGCAGCGGCCCCGCCTGCCTGCTCCCCGGGTTCTGAGTGCCGGGGGAGCGTGGAGCCGGGCGAGCGTGCGCGGTGGCACGTCGCGCGGTGCGGCGGCGCCCGGGGCGCGCGGCCGTCGAAGCTCGCCGGCCGTGGCCCGCCAAGGTGCGCCATCGCGCCGCGGTCGCCGGGCTCCTGATGCTCCTGCTGGCGGGCCGCGCGGCCGCGGACACGCTCGTCGTCCGGGGCGTCCAGGTCGAGGGGAACGAGCGCACCGACTCCGGCTTCGTCGCGCGCGCGCTGGGGGTCGCCCCCGGTGAACCGTTCGACCCCGCCCTGGTGCCGGTGGTCGAGCAGCGGGTGATGAACCTGCGCCTGTTCCGGGAGGTGCACGTCGAGCCGGTGCCGGACGGCGCGGGCGGGGTGATCCTCCACGTCACGGTGAAGGAGCGGCGGACGTTCGTCCCGGTGCCGGTGGCCGGCGCATCGCGCGGCGTGGTGGGCGGGGGGATCTTCCTGCTCGACTCGAACCTGTTCGGGCGCGGCGAGCAGCTCGCGGGCGGCGTCTTCGTCTCCAACCGGGGCACGAGCGTGAACCTGGGCTACCGCGATCCGGGCGTCGCCGGCACGCCGCTGCTGCTGACGGCCGAGGTGGCGCGCGTGGACATGATGCGCGAGCAGGACGCCGGGCTGGACACGCTCTACCAGTTCCAGGACCGGCGCTGGGACTACGGGGCGACCGTGGGCTGGCGCGTCGCCGAGGGGCTCACGGTGCGCGGCGGCTGGTTCGGGCTGATCGTCGACGCGACGCCGATCGCCGGCTTCGCCCCGCCGCCGCGCGTGGGCCCGGTGCGCGGCCTCTCGGGCGAGATCGCGTACGACGGCGAGGACTTCCACCTGTGGCACGTGACCGGGTTCTCGACGCGCGTCCGCTACCGGCAGGGCGTGTCGTGGCTCGCCACCTCCCGGGACCTCTACCAGCTCTCGGCGCGGGCCACCTGGTCGACCCGCGCCCTGGCCGACCACGCGCTCTCCCTCAGCGCCGGCCTCGACGGCTCGCACGGCGATCCCGTGGTGGACGCGCTCCGGCTCGGAGGCCTGCCGGGTTCGCGCGGGTTCATCCGGGGCGGCCTGTGGGCCGAGACGGCCGGGACCGCCACGGCCGAGTACCAGATCCCGCTCCGGCGCCTCTCCTGGGGCGTCGTGACGTGGGCGGCCTTCTGCGACGCGGGAGGGGTGCGGTGGCGGGGCGCCGACACCTTCTACGCGGCGCCCGGCCTGGGCGTGCGGCTCTACCTGCGCAACGTTGCCATCCCGGTGATCGGGCTCGACGTGGCACAGGCCACGGGGGTCGGCGCGCCGGTGGTCAGCTTCGCCGCCGGCTGGCGCACCTGATCGCCCCTGGCGCCTCCGCCCAGGCCGGCCTCGGCCCGGAGCCGCTCCGCCTCCTCCGGCGCGACCCGGCCCACCAGCTCCAGCTCCAGCTCGAGATCACGCGACCGCTCCTCGCTGGGCGAGCTCTCGGTGCGGCGGATGGCGACGAAGCGCACCTGGCAGGCCGCGCCGCCCCGCTCGAGCCCCTCCACCCGGTAGCGGACGAGGTGCTGGTCCTCCATGGTCTCCAGGACCAGGCCGTCCTTCACCGGGGTGGTGGCGAAGCCGCTGCCGGTGAGCCGCCGGAAGAGCGGCGCGGGGTCCTGCCCCACCCGCGCCCGATCGCGCCCGACCAGCTGGTGGCCGCGCTCCGCGAGGAGGCGGAGCGCGGCGGGCCAGACCGAGGCCAGCGGCCGGTGGATCGCGTGCGCGTCGAGGGCGGCGCGCAGCCGCTCGTCGCGGCGCTCCGACGCGGTGAGCGAGGCGCAGGCCGCCCCGAGCACCGCCAGGGCCGCCAGCCAACGCCTCTGTGGGACCCGTCTCATGGCTCGCGCCCTTCACTCTACGCCAGGCGGTGCACCCGGGCCCAGGCGCGCGGCGACGCGGCCCGCCGCCAGCGCGGCCGCCGCCTGGCCTTGCGGCCGCCGCCGCCATAGACTGCTCGCACCGTCCACCTCGAGGCGGGCGCCCGCACAGGAGGCGACGCATGGCCGGCATCACCCGAAGGCAGTTCGCGCTGCGCACCGGCGCGGCCGTCGCGGGCTTCACCATCCTCCGCTCCACCGCGCGCGCCGCCGAGTTCACCTACAAGTACTCGAACAACCTCCCCGTCACGCACCCGATGAACGTCCGGGCGAAGGAGATGGCGGAGGCGATCCGCCAGGACTCCCACGGGCGGATGGAGATCCAGATCTTCCCCAGCAACCAGCTGGGCGGCGACACGGACGTGCTGGCGCAGCTGCGGGCGGGCGCGGTCCAGTTCCAGACGCTGGCCCCGCTCATCCTGGCGAACCTGGTGCCGGTCGCCTCCATCAACGGCGTCGGCTTCGCCTGGAAGAGCTACCGCGAGGTCTGGCCCGCCATGGACGGCGAGCTGGGCGCCTTCCTGCGAGCGCAGATCGCGAAGGCGAAGCTGCACGCCTTCGAGCGCATCTGGGACAACGGCTTCCGGCAGATCACGAGCAGCACGCGCCCCATCCTCACCCCCGCCGATCTCAAGGGCTTCAAGATCCGCGTCCCGGTCAGCCCCATGTGGACGTCGCTCTTCAACGCGCTGGGCGCCTCGCCGGTGAGCATCAACTTCAGCGAGACCTACGCCGCCCTCCAGACCCGGATCGCCGAGGGGCAGGAGAACCCGCTCGCCATCATCGAGACGGCCAAGCTGTACGAGGTCCAGAAGTACCTCACCATGACCAACCACATGTGGGACGGCTTCTGGTTCCTCGCCAACGCGGAGGCCTGGAACCGCCTGCCCCCCGACCTGCAGGCCATCGTCACGCGGCGCGTGAACGAGGCGGGGATGAAGGAGCGGGAGGCAGTGGCCGCCCTCAACGACCAGCTCGCGAAGCGGCTGGCCGCGGAAGGGATGTCGATCGCCGCGCCCGACGTGGAGCCGTTCCGGGCGCAGCTGAAGCGGGCCGGCTTCTACGCCGAGTGGCAGGGGAAGTTCGGTGCCCAGGCCTGGGCGCTGCTCGAGAAGTACGCGGGAAGGCTCGGCTGAGCAGCGCCGTGCCGGGAGCGACTCCCTCCGAGGCCGCCGCCGGACGGCCCTGGGTGCGGCGCGCCGACGGCCTCCTCCGCTGGGCGACGGAGGTCCCGGCCGCGGTCCTGGTGGTCGTCGAGCTGCTCCTGCTGCTCGCCGGCGTGGTGGCGCGCTACCTCTTCCACCGGCCGCTCTACTGGGTCGACGAGCTGGCGTCGACCCTCCTGCTCTGGCTCTCCATGCTCGGGGCGGCGGTCGCCCTGCGCCGGGGCGAGCACATGCGCCTCACGGCGTTCGTCCGCAGGGCGTCGCCCGCGCGCCGCGCCTGGATCGACGTCCTCGTGCTCACGCTGGTGGCCGCCTTCGCCCTGGCCATGCTCGGCCCCACGCTCGCCTTCGTCTCCGGGGAGCTGGACGTGACCCTCCCCGCGCTCCAGGTGCCCGCCGCCTGCGGGGTGGCCGCGGTGCTGGCGGGGGTCGCCCTCATGCTCGCCGTCGCGCTGGTGCGGCTGGCCGCCGTCGCCTCCCCGGCGCGCCTCCTGGGCGCCGTGGCGCTGGTCGCCGCGGTGGGCGCGGCGGCGCTGGCCGCGCGCCCGCTGCTGGCGCCGCTCGGCAACCTGAACCTGATCCTCTTCTTCGCGGTGCTGGTCGCGATCCTGGTGGGCGCCAGCGTCCCGGTCGCGTTCGCCTTCGGCGTCGCCACCCTCTCCTACCTCGGCCTCACCACCGCCATGCCGCTCCAGGTGGTGGTGGGCCGGATGGCGGAGGGGATGTCGGCGCTCGTCCTGCTGGCGGTGCCCCTCTTCGTGCTGCTCGGCTTCCTGATCGAGATGACGGGCATCACGCACGCGCTCGTCGACCTGATCGCGGCCCTCGTCGGGCACCTGCGGGGCGGCATGGGGTACGTGCTGCTGGGCGCCATGTACGTCGTGTCGGGGATCTCCGGAGCCAAGGCGGCCGACATGGCCGCGGTGGCCCCGGTCCTCTTCCCCGAGATGACGCGGCGCGGGTGGGATCCGGGCGAGCTGGCGGGCCTGCTCTCCGCCTCGGCCGCCATGGGCGAGACCATCCCGCCCAGCCTGGTCGTGATCCTGATCGGCTCCGTCACGGGGGTCTCCATCGCGGCGCTCTTCACGGGCGGCCTCCTCCCCGCGGCGGTGGCCGCGCTCGCGCTGGCGGCCCTGGTCTTCGTCCGCGCGCGCGCTTCGGGCGCGGGCGGGATGGCGCGGCCGCCGGCGCGAGAGATCCTCCGCCGGTGCCTGGTGGCGCTCCCGGCGCTGGTGCTGCCCCTCCTCGTGCTCGGGGCGGTGGTGCTCGGCGTCGCCACCGCGACCGAGGTCTCCACCCTCGGCATCGCCTACGCGGTGGTGATCGGCCTCCTCGTCTACCGGCGCTTCGACTGGCGCCGGATCCCCTCCATGCTGGTCGAGACCGCCTCGCTCACCGGCGCCATCCTGCTCATCATCGCCACCGCCACCGCCATGGCCTGGGCGCTCACCCAGTCCGGGTTCTCCGCCGCGCTGGTGCGGCTCATGGCGGGCGTGCCGGGGGGCCGCGGCGGATTCCTGGCGGTCTCGGCGCTGGTGCTGATCCTGCTCGGGAGCTTCCTGGAGGGGATCCCGGCGGTGGTACTCCTCGGCCCGCTGCTCTTCCCCGTCTCGCGCGCCATGGGCGTGCACGACGTCCACTACGCGATGGTGGTCATCCTGGCCATGGGCGTGGGCCTCTTCTCCCCGCCCTTCGGGGTCGGCTTCTACGCCGCGTGCGCCATCGGCAAGGTCGCCCCCGACGACGCCATGGGGCACGTGCTCCCCTACATGCTGGCCCTGGTCGGCGCGCTGGTGCTCGTGGCGGCCTTCCCCTGGCTCTCGACCGGGTTCCTCGCCGCGCGCTGAGGGGGTGCGCCGCGCGCCGGGGCGGCCGGCGCCGTCAGTCCCCGAAGCCGGTCCCGACGGCCCGCGCCGTCCGCACGAGGTCGTGGTCGGGCGGCACCTTCCGCTGCCGCCCCGCCACCGCGTCGATGGCCGTCTCGCCGATGCGCCCCTCCTTCCACACCACCAGCTGCCCGCGGGCGCCGCCCACGGCCAGCTCCAGCGCGTGGCGCCCGCACGAGGTCGCCAGCACGCGGTCGAACGCGGTCGGGGTCCCGCCGCGCTGGATGTGGCCGAGCACGGTGGCCCTCGTCTCGACCCCGGTGCGGCTCTCGATCTCGGCCGCCAGCTTCATGGAGATCCCGCCCAGCCGGATCGGGTCGGGGCTCCCCTCGACCCGTCGCTGCACCACCACCTCGCCCCCGCGCGGCTTCGCGCCCTCGGAGACGCACACGATGCTGAAGCGCTTTCCGCGGTGCGCCCGGACGCGGAGCATCTCGCAGACCTTCTCCAGGTCGTACGGGATCTCCGGGATGAGGATGATGTCGCTGCCGCTGGCCACGCCCGCGTGGAGCGCCAGCCACCCCGCGTTCCGGCCCATGACCTCCACCACCATCACGCGGTGGTGGCTCATGGCCGTGGAGTGGATCCGGTCCAGCGCCTCGGCGGCGGTCGCCACCGCCGTGTCGAACCCGAAGCTCTGGTCGCAGCCCTCCAGGTCGTTGTCGATGGTCTTCGGCACCCCGATGCAGTTGACGCCGTTCCGGATCAGGTTGGCGGCGCCGGTCATGGTCCCGTCCCCGCCGATGCAGACGACCGCGTCCAGCGCGTTCGCCTCCACGTGCTCGACGACCCGCTCGGTCACGTCGGCGTACTCCACCGAGCCGTTCCGGTGGACGGGGTAGCGCTCGGGGTTGGCCTGGTTGCTGGTGCCGAGGATCGTCCCGCCGACGGTCAGGATGTTGGAGACGTCCTCCCACCGGAGCGGGCGCATCCGGTTCTGGATCAGCCCCAGGAAGCCGTCCTCGATCCCGTAGACCTCGATCCCGTGCTGGTGCAGCGCCGACTTGGTGACGGCCCGGATCACCGCGTTCAGGCCCGGGCAGTCACCCCCGCCCGTCATCACCCCGATCCGCCTCACCGCCCCCATGACAGGCCCTCCGCCGCTCCCGGTTCCGTTCGTCCCGCAGCGTCGCCGCCGGCGCCGCTCATCGGCGGCGGGGGCGTGCCTCGAGGAGGGAGAGGGGTGGGATGCCGAGCGCGCGGGCGAGGAGCTCGAGCGTGTCGAGCGGAGGCCGGCGCTGCCCGCGCTCCATCATCGAGATGTACGACACCGACACGCCGGCCCTCGCGGCCAGGGTCTCCTGCGACATGTTGCTTCCAAGGCGGAGGGCACGGAGATTTTCCGCAACTCGCTCGGTCAGGTGCATGGCTGTCTCCTCTCGTCGTCGGGCCGAGGACCGGGCGCGCGGGCCGGCCAATTCGTCCACGTCCGCACCCCCGACTACTCAGGCCTGGTGCTCCGCCGCCCGTTCAGCTTCAACACGGTCGACCGCCTGGCGGGCACCCTGACGATCCATTTCCGCATCACCGGCAAGGGCACCGAGTGGCTCGCCCGCGCCCGGCCGGGCGAACGGCTGGAGATGCTCGGCCCGCTCGGGCGTCCGTTCGAGGTGGACCCGCGCGCCCGTCATCTCCTGCTCGTCGCCGGCGGCCTCGGCATCGCGGGTGTTCGGGCGCTGGACG
>JAJYHA010000008.1 GCA_021784995.1 Myxococcales bacterium | reverse complement strand
GGACCGCGGGGCCGCTCGCCGCGGGGGAGGCGCACGGCGCCCCCGCCCCGCGCGCTGAGGGGCCGGCGGGCGCGTCAGGCCGCGAACTGCGCCAGCGCCGCGGCCACCGCCATTTCAGCCGATCATCCCGAGCCTCCGCTCCCCCAGGAGGAGGAGGAGCGATATCGCCAGGGTGACGCCCGTGACCAGCGCACCGTAGCGGAAGAAGCGCCAGAAGCCGATGCGACCGCGCGCCCCGGCCAGCTCGAGCACGATGAGGTTGGCCACCGAGCCCACCACGGTCAGGTTCCCGGCCAGCGTGGCGGCGAGCGCGGTCGCCAGCCAGAGGGTGGTCGGCTCCCCCATGCGCGGGATCCAGTGGGCCGCGAGCAGCACGAAGGGCACGTTGGAGACCACCTGCGAGGCCACGGCCGCGAAGAGGGAGAAGGAGACCACCTGCCGCCCGGCGGAGGTGCCGAGGAGGGGCGCGATGGCCTCGTGCATGCGGTCGGCCGCCCCGGAGCGGCCCACCCCCGCCACGACCACGAAGAGGCCCGCGAAGAAGAGGAGCAGCGGCCAGTCGACGCGCATCAGCGCCTCGCGCGGGGCGCGGCCGCCCACGGCCATGCAGAGGGCCGCCCCCGCGAGGGCCGTCCAGGAGAGGGGGGCCCCGGCCAGGAACGCCAGCAGCACGAGCGCCGTGCAGCCCACCGCCTTCACCATGAGGACGCGCTCCACGCCTGGCCGGGCGATGTGCGCCGGCGCCAGGCGGCGCCGCGGCAGGGTGCGATGGAAGAGCGCGTGCAGCAGGGCGGCGACCACGAGCACCGAGGCGGCGGCGGGCACCGCCATCGCCGAGGCGAACCGCGCGTACGAGACGCCCGAGAGCGTCCCGACGATCATGTTCTGCGGGTTGCCGGTGAGGGTGGCGACGGAGCCCGCGTTGGAGCCGAAGGCGACCGCGAGCAGGTAGGGGTGGGGCGGCAGCTCCGCGTCGTCCACGATGCGCAGGACGAGCGGCGTCATCATCAGGCAGACCGTGTCGTTCACGAGGAACGCCGAGAGCCCGCCGGCCCCCAGCGTGACGGCCCACAGCAGCGTGCGGGGGCTCGAGACCGAGGTCACCACCCGCCAGCTCGCCCACCGGAAGAAGCCCGCCTCGCTCAGGTAGGCGGCCAGGATCATCATTCCGAGCAGCAGCCCGACCGTGTCGCCGTTGACGGCGGCCCCCGCCTCCGCGGGCGTGAGCGCGCCGACCGCCACCATCAGGACGGCGCCCAGCAGCGCGGCGGCCGGGCGATCGAGCGTCAGGAGCGGCGCGCGTCCGGCCGCGACGACGAGGTAGGTGGCGGCGAAGACGAGGATGGCGGCGGTCATGCCAGGCCGGGCCCCGGAAGGGTTGCCGATGGTCGTTGAGGGACCGTGCGCGATATAGCACGCTCACGCCGATGCCCGGCGACGGCGGCGCGATCCTGCTCGACGGCAGCCTGGGGGAGGGCGGCGGCCAGATCCTGCGAACCGCCCTCTCGCTCTCGGCCATCACGGGCCGGCCCTTCGCGATCCGCAACGTTCGCGCCCACCGCATCAAGCCGGGGCTGCGGCCCCAGCACAGCGAGGCGGCGCTCGCGACGGCGCGCCTCTGCGCGGCGGAGCTGACGGGAGCGGAGGTGGGCTCCGATCGCCTCACCTTCCGGCCGCGGGCGCCGGTCCGGTCGGGGGAGCACCTCTTCGACATCGGCACGGCTGGCTCCACCGCGCTGCTCCTCCAGACGCTCGCGTGGCCGCTCGCGCTGGCGGGCGGCACCTCGCACCTGACCCTGCGCGGGGGCACCCACCAGCAGCACAGCCCGAGCTTCCACGACCTGGCGCTGGTGTGGGCGCCGGCCGTGGCCCGGCTCGGGTTCCGCGTCGACCTCGCGCTCCACGCCGCGGGCTTCTACCCCGAGGGAGGCGGCGAGCTGGCGGCCACCGTCGAGCCGGCGCATCCAATGCCGCCGCTCGACCTGCGCCACCGCGGGACCCTGGAGCAGGTGGAGGTGGTGGCGGTGGTCTCGGGGATGCCCGCCACCGTGACCGAGCGCGTCGCCGACCGTGCCGTCCGGAAGCTGCGCGACATCGGCATCGCCGCGGAGGCGACCCGCGTGCCGGTCCCCTCGCGCCGGTCGCAGGGGAACCAGCTCCTGGTCCTCGCGACCTTCGCCCGCACGCGCGCCGGGTTCGGTGCGCTCGGCGACCGCGGCCACACTCCCGACCGTGCCGCAGACGACGCCGTCGCGGCGTGCGCGCGCTTCCTCCGCGGCGGCGCCGCCGTCGAGCGGCACCTGGGCGACCAGCTCCTCCTGCCGGCCGCGCTCGCCGCGGCCGGCCTGCTCCGCGCGCCGCCCGGGATCCGGCCCGTCACGCGATACTCGGTTGAGGCGGTCACGAAGCACCTGCTCACCACCGCGGAGGTGGTGCGGCGCTTCCTCGACGTCGACGTGGCCGTGCTCGGCCGCGAGGACGAGGAGGGCGAGGTGCGCGTCCAGCCCCCGGGGAGCGGGGTCGAGGTGCTACCGCTGGCCGCAGGCTAGCGCGTTGTGCGGCGCGCGCCCGCCCGCTATAAGCACGCGCCATGAGCCTCGATCATCAGGCGGCACTCGCCGCGTTGAAGAAGGTGCAGGACCCGGAGCTCCGGCGCGACCTGGTCGGCCTCGGCATGATCAAGGACCTGCGCGTGGACGGCGACGCCGTCTCGCTCCAGGTCGAGCTGACGACGCCCGCCTGCCCGCTGCGCGAGACCATCCGCAAGGACGTCGAGGCGGCGCTGCGCGCGGCCGGCGCGCGCCGGATCGAGCTCACCTTCGGCGCGCAGGTCCGCGCGGCGCCGGGCGTGGCGGAGGGCGGCCTGACGCCCGGCGTGAGGAACATCGTGCTGGTGGGCGCGGGCAAGGGGGGGGTGGGCAAGAGCACGGTCGCCCTCAACCTGGCGGTCGCGCTCTCCAGGCTCGGCGCGACGGTCGGCCTCCTCGACGCGGACATCTACGGACCCTCGCTGCCGGTGATGGCGGGCACCACCGCCCGCCCCGCGTCGCACGACGGCAAGCGGCTGGAGCCGGTGGAGGCGTTCGGCCTCAGGACGATGTCGATCGGCTTCCTCGTCGATCCGGATCAGGCCCTCATCTGGCGCGGCCCGATGGTGACGAGCGCGCTGGTGCAGCTCCTCCGCGACGTGAGCTGGGGAGAGCTCGACTACCTCGTGCTGGACCTCCCGCCCGGCACCGGCGACGTGCCCCTCACGCTCGCGCAGAACGTCCGCGCCGCGGGGGTGGTGCTCGTGTCGACCCCGCAGGACGTCGCGCTGGCCGACGTGGTCCGGGCCAAGCTCATGTTCGACAAGGTGTCGATCCCGGTGCTGGGGATCGTGGAGAACATGTCCTCCTTCGTCTGTCAGATC
>JAJYHA010000440.1 GCA_021784995.1 Myxococcales bacterium | reverse complement strand
TGGCCGATCACCGCCAGGCGGAGGGGCGCGGTCATCGCGTCCAGTCGAGGATCGGCCAGCCGCGGGCGCGTGCCACCACGCGTAGCCGCGGATCGGGGCCGACGGCGAAGGGGTGCCCCACGCGCTCCAGCATGGGGAGGTCGGTCGAGCTGTCGCTGTAGAAGCTGCTCGCGGCGAGGTCGACGCCGCGCTCGGCCGCCCAGCGCTCGGCGACCTCCACCTTGCCCCGGGCGAAGCAGATGGGGCGGAGCGGCTCACCGGTGAAGCAGCCGTCGCGGAGCTCGTAGCGCTGGAAGAGCGCCTCCTCGAGACCGAACTCCTCGCGCGCCATCTCCGCCGCGTACCGCGAGCTGGAGGTGAGCAGCACGAGGCGATCGCCAGCCCGACGGTGCGCCTCCAGCACCGCGCGCGCGCCCGGCGCCACGAAGGCCCGGACGTCCTCCCCCCACCACGTGCGCGTCTCGGTCCGGATCCGCTCCTCCGGGACGCCACGGATCGGCCGCAGCGCGGCGCGCAGCGCGCCCTCCATGTCGAGGATGCCGAGGTGGTAGCTGGCCAGCATGAGGATCGCGCGGACGGCCTGCCCCCCGCTCACGCGCCCGAGCCGGCGCTCGCGGCGCAGCCAGAGGCGCGCCGAGTTGACGGTGAGGAGCGTGCCGTCCAGATCGAAGAAGGCCGCCGCCGCCATGGCCCCACTGTACCGCGGCGTGGTCCGGCGGTGGCGCGAGAGCGTCCGCGCCGTGGCGTCCGCGCGTCACGCCTTCAGGCGCGGCGGTCGCTGCGGGGGCGGCGCAGGAGCAGCCAGGCGGGAAGCGCCATCCCGATCCCGATGACGGCGCCCCCGACCAGGGTGAGCGCGCCGTAGCCCTCCGACTCGAACCGGAGGCCGGCCGCGGCGGCGATCGCGCCGAGCGCGAGGAGCGCGACGAGCCCGAGGCCCGCGGAGCGCGCTCCCTCGCTCCAGACCACGGCCCGGACCACGGGGACGGGGACGACGACGGGGAAGCTGCCGGTGTCGGCCATGGGTGGATCGTTCCCTGGATTTCCCGCGTCGGCGCGACGCGCTCTCGTACGATAGCGCCGGTGCCCGCGCGGCCAAGTTTTCGGTCGCGCGGGGCGCCGCCGCCCGTTCTGCTCCTCGCACACCGCGCCGCGCGGCCCGCGCGGCGTGGGTCTGCCCCTGCTCGTCGCGCATCCTAGCGACGGGGTCGTGTAGGTGCGGAAGAGGGAGCGAGGCGCCGATGTGGGTGCGCCGCTACCCGGCGTCGGAGCCGGGCTCGTCGGCTTCGTCGTCCTCGACGTCGGGCCCGACGGGCAGCTTCTCCATGGCGGCGCGCACCAGGTCGCGGTGCCGCACCTCCTCCTGCCGGAGCTCCTCGAAGAGCTCCCGCACGCCGGGGTGCGTGACCTGCTTCAGCGCCGCGGTGAAGAAGTCGTACGCCTTCTCCTCCGCCCGGAGCGCCACCTCCATGGCCTGGCGCGCCGACATGAAGACGCGCGGCTCGCCCCGATCCGGGGCCTCCACGTCCTCGATCATCTCCGCCGTGACGCGCCGGGGGATGTTCCCGAAGAGCGTCGTCCGCCGCTGTGCCAGCTCGCGCGCGTGCTGCGCCTCGTACCCCGCCATGGTGCGGAACATGTCGGAGGCGTCACCCCGGTAGCGCCCGCCCACGATGCGGGCGAACTCCTCGTACCGAGAACGGGACTCCTCCTCGACGAGGATGGCCAGGTCGAGCGCGTCGGCCGGGGAGAGCTGCGTCAGGTCGATGTTGGGCACGGTCCCCTCCTTGTGCTGGCTTGGTAACGGCTGGCCGCCCGGCCGTCCACACGTTCGGCGGCGCGCGCGGCGATGGGACCGCGCCGCCGTTGCCCGGAGGCCGCCCAGGGAGTACGAACCCGACCGGAGGTCGAGACATGGACCTGGGGATCGCCGGCCGGAGGGCGCTCGTCTGCGGCGCCAGCAAGGGGCTCGGTCGTGGCTGCGCGCTGGCGCTGGCGCGCGAGGGTTGCGAGCTCACGATCGTCGCCCGGGGCGCCGACGCGCTGGAGAGGACGGCACGCGACATCAGGGCGCTGGGCGCCCGCGTGACCGCCGTCGCGGCCGACATCACGACCCCGGCCGGACGGGAGGCGGCGCTCGGCGCCTGCGCCTCGCCCGACATCCTCGTCACCAACGCAGGGGGGCCGCCGCCCGGCGACTTCCGCGAGTGGTCGCGCGACGACTGGGTGCGCGCGCTCGACGCGAACATGCTCACCCCCATCGCCCTCATGCAGGCGACCGTGGACGGGATGATGGCGCGCGGCTTCGGGCGCGTCGTGAACGTCACCTCCAGCTCCGTGAAGGCGCCCATCCCGCTGCTCGGCCTCTCGAACGGGGCGCGCTCCGGGCTGACGGGCTTCGTGGCGGGCCTGGCGCGGACCACCGTTGGGCGCGGCGTCACCGTCAACAACCTGCTGCCCGGGCAGTTCCTGACCGACCGGCTGCGGAGCACGATGGCGGCCGGTGCGGCGCGGGCCGGGCAGCCACTGGAGCAGTTCCAGGCCGGCCGCGAGCGGGCCATCCCGGCGGGGCGCTTCGGCACGCCGGAGGAGTTCGGCGCCCTCTGCGCCTTCCTGTGCAGCGTCCACGCCTCCTACGTCACCGGGCAGAACCTGCTCGTGGACGGCGGCGCCTACCCGGGCACCTTCTGACTGACGCGTCCGCGCGCGGGGACGCCTGGACCGGCGCGGAGCCCGTCGCCCGTCCGGACCCGGCGGCGGACGGTGCGCCCGCCGTCGCGCGTGCACCGGGGCCCACCGGAGGCGATACTGGGCCGGCCGCGCCGCGCGATCCGGGACCCCTCGCCCCGCCTCGTCGCGGCGTCGCCGACGAGGACCGCATGGCCGACGTCCCCCTCCACCACGCGACCCTGACCGAGCTGGCGGCCCGCATCCGCTCAGGCGAGACCGGGCCGGTCGAGGTCGCGACCCGGCTGCTGGAGCGCGTCGAGGCGCTCGACGGGGAGCTCCACGCCTTCCGGCTCGTGACGCGCGACCGCGCGCTCGCGCAGGCGCGCGCGGCCGAGGCCGCCCTGCGCGCCGGCGTCGACCTGGGGCCGCTGCACGGCCTGCCGTACGCCGTGAAGGATCTCTTCGACGTGCGCGGGCTGCCAACGACGGCCGGCACGCGCCTGCGGGAGCACGCCGTCGCCGCCGCCGACGCCGAGGTGGTGCGGAGGCTGGACCGCGCCGGCATGGTGCTGCTCGGGAAGACGCACACCGTCCAGTTCGCTTACGGCGGGGTCGGCATGAACGGGGACCAGGGGACGCCCCACAACCCCTGGCACCCGATCGCGCACGCCCCGGGCGGCTCCAGCAGCGGGTCGGCGGTGGCGGTCGCGGCGGGGATGGCGCCCCTCGCGCTCGGGACGGACA
>JAJYHA010000249.1 GCA_021784995.1 Myxococcales bacterium | reverse complement strand
GCCGACGAAGGGCGCGATCACCTTGCCCAGCAGGCCGAGCTGCTCCAGCGGGGCGTCGCGGGAGAGGAGGCGCCGGGCGCGGATCTCCAGCGGTGATCCGTCGCCCGGGAGCTCGACCCGGAAGGACGGCGCGTCGGGCGAGCCGCCGCGCGCGACGGCGAAGGACGGGAAGGTCCGGCAGCGGCCCGGGGGGTCGCACGACCACACCGGGCCGAACGTCCCGTCGTGCCCGCGCCGGCCCAGCACCACCACGCCGCGCGCGCCGCGGAGCGCGCGAAACCGCACCCACTGCGAGGCGAGGTCGCGCGGCCGGATCGTGCTGCGCGAGTGATCGGCGTAGCCGCCGCCCTCCAGGGCGCACGGCGCGCTCCCCGGCAGCCTGACGGTGGCGGCGAGCGGGATCCGGTAGAGCAGGATCTCGCTCCGGTACGTGCCCGCGCCCACCGCGACCGTCGCGTCCGGCGGCGCGCGTCGCACCGGCCGGCCCCGCAGCTCGAGCCGCACCGTGCCCTCGTCGAGCGCCGCCTCGACGGTGGTGACCGCCCCCTCGACGGAGACCGAGCACGGCCCCACGGCGAGCCGCTCCCCGGCGTCGGTCTCGCCCCAGCGCCACCCGTCGGCGCCCGAGCGATCGGAGGCCTGCCAGGGGGCGCGATCGACCGGCACCACCAGCGCGCGGCAGATGGCCTTCACGCCGCCCGGGCCGATCGTGGTCAGCCCGAGCGAGACCTGGACGTAGGAGCCGTCCTCGAGGTCGGCGACGAAGGTGAAGGTCTCCCCGTAGCTGCCGTGCCGGGCCACCTCCGGCCGCAGGGCCACCGAGGCGCGCGCCGCCGAGGGCGCCAGGGCCGAGACGAGCGCGAGCGCGAAGAGGGAGGATCGGGACACGGGGGCTCCACGCCGGCCCGGCGCACGCGCCGGCGGGCTGCGGACGCTAGGCGGCGGACTCCAGCCGATCGGCCACGGTGTGCAGCGTCTCGAAGGGCTCGCAGGCCGCGCCGGTCCGGCGGCACCACTCGAGGAGGCGCCCGCGGGCGAAGAGCAGGTCGGCCACCCCCGCCATGCACCGATCGGCGTTGCCGTCCCCGATCGCCATCACGCGGTACCCCTTCGCCTGGAGCTCCTTCACGATCGCGCCCTTGCAGGAGCCGCAGCTCCCGCACGCGCCCGGCGCGTGCTGGTACGGGAAGCTGAGCGCGAGCCCCCCGGAGACGAACTCGGCGTGGTTGGCGCGCAGCTCCAGCGCGCCCGCCACGTGCGCCGGGAGCTTCTCGAGCGCGTGCCGGATGTACACGTCGAGGCCGCCCGAGGCGAGGATGAACGGGTGGCGACGCTCCCGGCTGGCGGTCACGAGGCGATCGAAGCCGGGGCGGAACTCCACCCTGCGGAGCGTGAAGGCGCGCACCTCCTCGGGTGTCGCGGCGATGGGCTCGAAGATCTCGCGCAGGAGCTGCCGGAACGAGATGCGCCCCGCGTGGAACGCGTCGTTGGCGCGCTGCCAGCGCTCGCGGCCGGCGTACTCGATGGAGAGCGCGTCGGCGATGTCCTCGAGGGTCGCGGTGCCGTCGAAGTCGCACACCACCGCCCACCGCGTCCGGCTCACGTCTCCCCCTGCCGCGCCGGGCGCGCCTGGGTGGGCCGGAACACGAACCAGCGGTGGAGCGGGTAGTTCCACGCGAAGCCCACCACGAGCGAGGCGCCCACCACCCCGGGGACCGCCGGCAGGTGCAGGCCGTCGACGAGAGCGTAGGCCAGCACGAGGTTGAGGGCCAGCGAGGCCCCGGCGACCACCAGGTACCGCGCCCCCTCGTGGGCCACCGCCCCGGCGCGGGAGCGGCTGAACGCCCAGTGCCGCTTGAGCGAGAAGTCGACGACCGCGCCCGTGATCGCGCCGGCGGTCGCGGCCAGGAGGTAGTGCACGCGCAGGAGCACGAGCGCGGTCACGAGGGCGTAGTCGAGCGCCGAGGCGACGGTCGAGGAGAGGTTGGCGCGGACGAAGCGGCCGATCTCGGCCGCGAGCCCCCGCCCCCGGCGATAGCTCATCGCTTTCGCAGCTCCTGCCGGGTGTGCTGCGTGCGGATCCAGCCGGTCCAGTTCGCCAGGACCGCGATCATGCCGAGCGCGAAGAGGACCGGCGTGTGGTAGGCGAACTCGCCCGGCGGCGTGGGCCGCAGCACCTCCCACGCGGCGGAGCCCAGCGTGGCGATCGCGAGCCAGGTCGCCCGCTCGTGCCGCTGCATGAGGCCCATGGACGCGTCGATCCCGAAGGACTCGGCCTTGGCGCGGGAGTAGCTGACCATCACGGCTCCCGCGCAGGCGCCGCAGGCCAGCAGGAAGGCCCAGGGCTGGTTGCGGTAGTACCAGGCGTACCCGAAGAAGACCGCCAGCTCCGCCCAGCGGTCCACCGCGGCGTCGAGCACCTCCCCCGCGCTGGAGGCCATCCCCCGCGCGCGCGCCACGGCGCCGTCGAGCGCGTCGCAGAAGGCGCCGAAGACGAGGAACCACGCGCCGACGCCGAAGAGCCCCCCGGCGACGAGCAACCCGGCTGCGACCTGAAGGACGAGCGAGGTCCAGCTGAAGGCGTCGGGGTGGATCCCGAGGTTGATGGCGGTCCGCGTCAACGGCCCGAAGACCCAGAGGCCGTACTCCATCATGTACTTGGAGAGCAGGACGCTGCCGCCCGCCTTCTCGACGCGCGCCGTGTGCGGGCGCCCGCTCAGGGCGCTCCGCACGGCGAAGGCCACGAAGGCCGCGAGGAAGAGGGCCGCGAGCGCGAGCGGCCCCCACGTCACCGTGCGGGAGTCGAGCCAGGCGGGCAACACGTCGCTCACAGCGGGCTTTTACCCTCCGGAGCGCCACGCGTAAAGTCCCTGCCGGCTCAGCTCTTGCTAGCGGGTCCTCGCTCCAGCCGCGAGATGAGGCCGTCCACCCCGTCCTTCGCGATGACGCGGGCGAAGGAGGAGCGGTAATTCGCCACGGTCGAGACGCCGTCGATCGTGATGTCCACGATGCGCCACTCGTTTCTCTCCTCGCGCATCGTGTAGGTGATCTCGGTCGGCTCTCCATCGATCACCACGCGCGTCGGCACCTGGACGGCGCCATCCCCGGACGGGACCTCGGCCGAGTACTCGATCTGGGTGCTGCGGTAGGGATCGAGGTCGCTGCTGCTCGTCTGCCGGAAGCGCGATTCGAACGCGGCCTGCAGGCGCTTGCGTTGCTTCTCGGTCATCTGGTGCCACCTGGCGCCCAGCGCCGACTGGAGCATCCCGCGCAGGTCGACCATCCGCGTCACGAGGCCCTGCACCTTCTCGCGGACGTTCGGCGTCATCTCGGCGCCCCGCGGCGGCAGGGCGGCCCGGATCTCCTCGGTGCGGGAGCGGAGGGCGTCGGTCGCCCCACCGCCCGCGCCGAGGGCGAGCAACAGGAGAACGGTGGCTTTCATCGGGAACATCGAAGACCTCCTACTTGGCAGCGCCCGCCCTTTCAAGTATCTAGCGCGCACGCTTCGCCGAGCATCTCAGTCGAAGGGGTCATGAGCCAGCCGAAGATCCAGATCCGCACCGCCATCCCCGGACCCCGCTCGCAGGAGGTGGTGGCCGGGGAGCAGCGCCACCTCGCCCCCGGCCTGCAGGGGTTCGCCCTCTGGGCAGGCGTCGCGATGGAGCGCGGCGAGGGGAGCGTCCTCATCGACGTGGACGGGAACCGGTACGTCGACCTGATCGGCGGGATCGGGGTCAACGCCCTCGGACACTGCCATCCCCGCTACGTGGCGGCCCTGACCGAGCAGGCGCGGGCGCTGACCGTCGGCAGCTTCACCTCCCGACCCCGCGCGGAGCTGGTCAGGGCGGTCTGCGAGCTGGCGCCGGCCGGCCTCGACCGGCTGCAGCTCTACTCCTCGGGAGCGGAGGCGGTCGAGTCGGCGCTCCGCCTGGCACGCTGCGCGACGGGACGCCAGGAGGTGGTGGGCTTCTGGGGCGCGTTCCACGGCAAGACGGCGGGCGCCATGGCCCTGATGGGATCGACGGCGCGCCACGGCCTGGGGCCGCTGCCGGCGGGCACCACGCTCGTGCCCTATGCCGACTGCTACCGCTGCCCGTTCGGCTCCTCGTACCCGACGTGCGGGATGGCCTGCGCCGACTTCGCCCGGCGCGCGATGCGGGCGCAGCCGGCCGGACCCGTCGCCGCGGTCATCGCGGAGCCCATGCAGGGCACCGCCGGCAACGTCATCCCGCCGCCCGAGTTCCTGCCCGCCGTCGCCGACGCGGCGCACGAGATGGGCGCCCTCTTCGTCGCCGACGAGATGATCACCGGGTTCGGCCGGACGGGGCGCCCGTGGGGCGTGGATCACACCGGGGCGCGCCCCGACGTCGCGACCGTGGGCAAGGGCTTCGGGTCGGGCTTCCCCATCGCAGGCGTCCTCACGCGCACCGACGTGGCGCAGGCGAAGCCCTGGTCCAATCCGTCGGGGGCGTCGTCGAGCTACGGCGGCAACCCGCTGGCCGCGGCGGCGGCGCTCGCCTCGGTGACCACCATCCGCGACGACCGGCTGTGGGAGAACGCGTCGCGGGTGGGCGCCGCGATGGTGGCCGAGCTGCGCCGCATGCAGGAGCGCCACCCCTTCATCGGCGACGTGCGCGGCGCCGGGCTCTTCATCGGGGTCGAGCTGGTGAAGGACCGCCGGACGAAGGAGCCGCTCGAGGGAGAGGTGATGCGGCAGCTCTACCGCGACTGCGTGGGCCGCGGGCTGCTCGCGATGACCTACACCCCGCACGTCCGCCTGCAGCCGGCGCTGACCATCGACGAGGAGACGGCGCTGGAGGGCCTGGCGGTGCTCGACGAGGCGTTCAGGGAGCTCGGGCGCAGCGGCCGCTGGCGGTGAACCGGCCGGCCTCGGCGCCGGCTCGAAGAGGGAACGGATGACGGCTACGGCGACCGGGCGCCGCCTGCGCGGCGCGCTCATCGGATACGGCTTCATCGGCGCGCAGGGGCACGTCCCCGCGTACCGGCGGCGATCCGACACCGAGATCGTGGCGGTGGCCGACGTCTGCCCCGCGCGGCGCGCCCTCGTCCACGCCGAGCTCCCCGGCGCGGCCCTCTACGACTCAGCCGACGCGCTGCTCGCCGCCGAGCGCGGGCGGATCGACTTCGTCGACGTGGCCACCCCGCCCTGCGACCACGCCGCCATCGCGCACCGGGCGCTCGATCTCGGGCTGCACGTCCTGTGCGAGAAGCCGCTCACCACGCGGCTCTCCGACGCCGCGGCGCTCCTCGAGCACGCCCGGAGCGCACGGCGCGTCCTCTTCCCCGCCCACAACTACAAGCACGCCCCCGTCGTCACCGCCATCCGCGACGTCCTTGCATCGGGCCGCATCGGCCGCGTGCGCTCGGTCACGCTCGCGACGTTCCGCAACACGCACGCCAAGGGCGTCCCCGAGTGGAACACGCACTGGCGGCGCCAGGTCTGCTGGTCGGGCGGCGGCATCGCCATGGACCACGGCAGCCACACCTTCTACCTGACCTTCGAGTGGCTCGGCGGCTGGCCGACGGCGGTGACCGCCAAGATGTCGAACCAGCAGCCGGAGCGCTGGGACACCGAGGACAACTTCTCCGCCGCGCTGACCTTCCCCGGCGGCGGGCTGGCCCACGTCCATCTCACCTGGACGGCGGGGGTCCGCAAGGTCGTCTACACGGTGCAGGGCGAGCGCGGCGCCATCACCGTCGACGACGACGACCTGCAGGTGGCGGTGATGCGCGCGACGGACGGGCCCGACGTCGCCCAGGGCGCCGTCGCCTGGGACGTCGAGCGCCGCAGCATCGCGTCCGACTGGATGGACGCCAGCCACACGCGCTGGTTCAACGCCATGTTCGACCGCTTCCTCGCGGCGGTCGAGGCGGGCGACCACGCCGGTCAGGAGGCGCAGGACGCCTACCGGTGCGTCGAGATCATCACCACCGCCTACCGCTCCGCCGCCGAGGGCTGCCGCGAGCTCCCGCTCGGCGGCGCGCAGCCCGCCCCGGACCGGGCCTGACGTGAGCGGTCCCGGCCGCGTCTGCCACGCCGTCGTTCCGTGGCTGGTCCGCCATCGGCGGCCGGTCCTGCTGACGGCCCTCGCCGTCTCCCTGGTCGCCTCGGCGTTCGCCGCGCGCCTCTACTCCAACCTGCGCTCCGGGTTCGAGGAGCTCCTGCCGGACACCGCGCCGAGCGTGGTCGCGGCGCGCACCATCGGGCCGAAGCTGCACAACGTGACCCACCTGGCCGTGGTGCTGGAGGGGAACGATCCGGACGCCCTGGACCGGCTCGCCGACGACCTGGCGGCGCGTCTCCGCAAGCTGCCCCCCGACGTGGTCGAGTCGGTCGAGTACCGCACCGACGATCAGGAGCGCTACGTGCAGCGCTTCGGGGGCTTCTACCTCTCCGTCCACGACCTCGACACCATCCAGGAGCGGATCGACCGGCGCATCGCCTGGGAGAAGCGCAAGGCCAACCCGCTCACCAACCTCCTCGGGGACGAGGAGGAGGAGCTGGGCTCGCCCCCGCCGCTCGACTTCTCCGACATCGAGCAGAAGTACGCCACGGCGCGCGGCGAGTTCGCGAAGTTCCGCAAGGGCTACTTCCAGACGCCCGACGGCCACCTCCTGGTCCTGCTGGTCCGGCCGCCCGAGTCGGCCACCGGGCTGGAGGCGAACCGTCGCGTCCTCGACGCCGTGCGCGGGGTGGTGCACGCCGTCCAGCCGGCGCGCTACGCCCCCGGCATCCGCGTCGGGTACTCGAGCGAGGTGGCCACGCTGGTCGAGGAGCAGGCGGCGCTGGTCTCCGACCTGGCCTGGTCGACCGTGGTGGTGGTGGTCCTGGTCGTCGCGGCGCTCTGGTACTACTTCCGCCGCTGGACGGCCATCCTCTCCATCTTCGGCGCGCTCGCCGCGGGCTGCGCGCTCACCTTCGGCCTGGCCTGGTTCCTGATCGGCTACCTGAACGCGAACACCGCGTTCCTCGGGTCGATCGTGCTCGGCAACGGGATCAACGTGTCGATCATGGTCGCGGCCCGCTTCCTGGAGGAGCGGCGGCGCGGCCGGGGCCTGGAGGAGTCGCTGGAGACCGCGTGGTCCGGCACCTGCGCGGCCACCTTCGTGGCGGCCTTCGGCGCGGCGCTCGCCTACCTGTCGCTCGCCTTCACCGACTTCCGCGGGTTCAGCCAGTTCGGGCTCATCGGCGCGCTCGGGATGGCGCTCTGCTGGGTGACGGCCTACCTGCTGGTGCCGCCCCTGCTGGCCTCGCTCGACGCCCGGAGCAAGCACGCCGTGGGACCCGGCCGCACGTCGCTCATCGGCCGCTTCGTGACCTGGCTGAACGTGCGGCACTGCCGCATGGTGCAGATCGTCTCGCTCGCGCTCCTGGCGCTGGCGGCGGTCGGCGTCCTCACCTACCGCGGCGACGTCATCGAGTACGACCTCTCCCGGCTCCGCGCCGCCAAGAGCGAGCAGCAGGGGGCGCAGTACTGGGGCCACAAGGTGGACCAGGTCTTCCGCGCCTACCTCACCCCGTTCGTGATCCGCGCCGAGAGCCCGCAGCAGCTGGCGCGCGTGGTGGCGGCCCTGGACGACGAGCGGAAGGCGCTCGGCGCCGCCGACCCCTTCCGCGAGGTGCGGACGATCGCCGACGCGGTGCCGCCCGACTCGGCCCAGAAGAAGCAGCGGCTGGTGCGCCTGCGCGACACCCTGACCGACGCCCGGCTGGCCCGGATGCCCCCCGATCAGCGGCGCCGGGTCCTCGATCTGCGGCCGCCGGCCGACCTGCGCGCGCCCACGATCGACGACCTCCCGGCCGCGCTGCGGCTGCCGCTCGTCGAGCGGGACGGCACGGTGGGGCGGATCGCGCTCGTGTTCCCGCGGAAGCTGGGCTGGCAGACGGCGCGCGAGGGGCAGCAGATGAGCGAGCTCATCCGCAACGCCATCGCGCGCGCCGGCGGGGGAGCCCAGGCGGTCGGGCAGTCGATGCTCTTCGTGGACATCGCGGGCGCCATCCTGCACGACGGGCCGATGGCGACCCTCGTCGCATTCCTGGCGGTGGTGCTCCTGGTCGCGGTCACCCTGCGCCGCCTGGCGCCCGCGGTGCAGGTGCTGGGGAGCCTGCTCCTCGGCGTGGCCTGGCTGGTCGGCTTCGCGGCCTGGGCGCGGGTGCGCCTCAACTTCCTCAACTTCGTGGTGCTCCCCATCACCTTCGGCATCGGCGTGGACTACGCGGTGAACGTCGTGCAGCGCTGGCACCGCGAGGGGCCGGACTCGCTGCCGCGCGTGCTGCGCGAGACCGGCGGCGCGGTCGCCCTCTGCTCCGTGACGACCATGATCGGCTACGCCTCGCTGCTGGTGGCGGACAGCCGCGCCCTGCGCGGCTTCGGGCTCCTCGCCTCGCTGGGCGAGCTCGCCTGCGTCACCGCCGCCCTGGCGGCGCTCCCGGCCTGGCTGCTGCGCGGCGCCGGCTGCGGGCGCTCCGACCGCGCTCCCGCCGGGTCGCGGTGATGGATCCGGGCCGCTCCTTGGGCTAATTTCGCGCGCGGAGACGACATGGCCGATCTGTTCGAGAAGTGTGCCTCGTGGAAGGAAGTCCAGCTGGTCAAGCTCGCCGGCCACTACCCCTACTACCGGATCATCGAGCAGAACGACGGCACCGAGGTGGTGATCGACGGCAAGCGCCTCATCATGGCTTGCTCGAACAACTACCTCGGCCTGGCGCAGGACCCTCGGGTCCGCGAGGCCGCCGCCGAGGCGGCGCGCACCTGGGGCGCCTCCACGTGCGGCTCGCGCCTCCTCAACGGGACGCTCTCCCTCCACGACGAGCTCGATCACCGGCTGGCGCGGTTCCTCGGCAAGGAGGCCGCCGTCAGCTTCTCGACCGGCTTCGGGACGAACCTGGGGACCATCTCCGCCGTCGTGCTGCGGCACGACGTGATCTTCGCCGACAAGATGGTGCACGCCTCGCTCGTGGAGGGCATCCACGCCAGCTACGGCGAGGCGAAGCGGTTCCGCCACAACAACATGGACGACCTGGAGCGCCAGCTCGCGTCGGCGCCGCCCGAGGCCGGCAAGCTCATCGTGGTCGACGGCGTCTACTCGATGGAGGGCGACCTCGCCAACCTCCCGCGCATCGCCGAGCTGAAGCGCAAGTACGGAGCGCGGCTGATGGTGGACGAGGCGCACGGGCTCGGCGTCATGGGCGAGGCCGGCCGCGGCACCGGCGAGCACTTCGGGCTGGAGGCGGACGTCGACCTGGTCATGGCGACCTTCTCCAAGTCGCTGGCCTCGATCGGTGGGGTGATCGCCGGCCCGACCGACGTCGTGAACTGGATCCGCCACAAGGCGCGCGCGCTCCTCTTCTCGGCGTCGATGACGCCGCCCGCCGCCGCGGCCGCCCTCAAGGCGCTCGAGATCATCGAGCAGGAGCCGGAGCGCCGGGCGCGGCTGTGGGACATCTCGGAGCGCGTCCACCGCGAGCTGCGCTGCATGGGCTTCGACACCCACCCCTCGGTGACCCCGGTGGTCCCCATCGTGGTGGGCGAGCAGCTCACCAACTTCCGCTTCTGGCGCAAGCTGACGGACGCCGGGATGTTCGTCTCGCCGGTCACGAAGCCGGCCGTCGAGCGCGACCTGGTGCGCGCCGTCTTCATGGCCACGCACACCGACGCGCAGATCGACCGCGCGCTCGACATCTTCCAGCGCTGCGGCCGCGACGTGGGCATCATCCCGTACCAGCGGCCCCACACCCGCGTGGAGGTGAAGATGGCGCGCCCGGGCGTCACCGGGTTCGTCTCCTCGGCCGAGGACGGGGCCGCGCGCGCCGGAGCGCCCGCCACCGGCGTGGAGCTCTCGGACGTCCTCCTCAACCGCTCCGAGCCCGTCCGGCAGCGCCTCTCGGACGCGGCGGAGATGATCACCTGGCGGGCGCTGAACGCCAACCCGGAGGATCTGAAGCGGCTCGCGGGCCTCCCCAGGCACCTGTGGACCCAGCGCAACCGGATCAGGAGTAGATTGCTCTCGATGGGCATGGAGCTGGTGTCGCGGCGGGCGCGCGGGCGCCATGGGTCGCAGCACACCAGCAGTGACATCGAGCACGAGGAGTCGCACCCATGACCACGTCGCCGTCCGGCGCACCGCTCTCGCCGCTCCCCTCCGCCGCTCCCGACCGGGACGTGGTCGTGACGCGGGTGACGGACGGAGTGGAGACCGACCGCTTCATCAAGTTCCAGTGGAGCGTCTACCGGGGCGCGAACGACCTGCACTGGGTGCCGCCGCTCCTCATGGAGCGCCGCGACTTCCTCGATCCCGGGAAGAACCCCTTCTTCCAGCACGCGGAGGTGGCGCTCTTCGTGGCCCGCCGCGGCGGCGCGATCGTCGGCCGCATCGCCGCCATCGAGGACCGGAACTTCAACGCCTTCCACGGCCGCAAGACGGCCTACTTCGGCCTCTACGAGTCGGTGAACGACCCGGCGGTCGCCGCCGCGCTCTTCGGCGCGGCGCGCGACTGGGCGCGCTGGCGCGGCCTCGACACGCTGCTCGGGCCCATGAACCTCTCCACCAACTACGAGGTGGGGCTGCTCATCGAGGGGTTCGACTCCGATCCCTACGTCATGATGCCGTACAACCCGCGCTACTACCCCGAGCTGTTCGACGCGTGCGGGCTCAAGAAGGCGAAGGATCTCCTGGCCTGGGAGCGGTCCGCCAAGACGCCGCCGCCGGAGCGCTTCACCCGCATCGCCGACAAGATCCGGCAGCAGACCGGGATCACCCTGCGGAGCCCCAACCTGCGCGACTTCTCGGCGGAGGTGGCGCGCATCAAGCAGGTCTACAACGCCGCCTGGGAGAAGAACTGGGGCTTCGTCCCCATGACGGACGCCGAGTTCGACAAGCTCGCCGCCGACCTCCGGCGGACGCTGGTGCCGGACCTGGCCCTGATCGCGGAGGATCACGGCGAGCCCATCGCCTTCTCGCTCACGCTCCCGGACCTGAACCAGGCGCTGAAGCGCGTGGACGGGCGGCTCACCTCCTGGGGGCTCCCCATCGGGCTGGCCCGGCTGCTCTGGTACTCGCGCCGGGTGGACCGCCTGCGCCTGATGGCGCTGGGGATCAAGTCCGGCTGGCGGCGCCGCGGGATCGACGCCGTGCTGGTGGTGGAGACGATCCGCCGCGCGGACGCGAAGGGGTACGCCGGCGGGGAGATCTCCTGGACCCTCGAGGACAACGACCTCATCAACCGCGCCATCGAGGCGGCGGGGTGCACGCTGAGCAAGAAGTACCGCGTGTACGAGATCGCGACGGGGTAGCCGGGGAGGCGCTCGTTGCGGATCCTGGTCACCGGGGCCACCGGCTTCATCGGCACTGCGCTCGTCGAACGGCTGGTGGCCCGCGGCGACCGCGTGCGCGCGCTCGTGCGCCCCACCTCGCGCACCGCCGCCCTGCAGGCGCTCGGGGTCGAGCTGGCGCCCGGCGACGTCGCCGACGTGCGCTCGCTGACGGCCGCCATCGAGGGGTGCGACCGCGTCTTCCACCTGGCCGGAGCCGTGAAGGCGCTCACGCGCGACGAGCTGTTCCGCGCCAACATCGACGGCACGCGCAACGTCGCCATCGCCTGCGCGGCGGCGCCCACGCCGCCCCTCCTCGTCTACGTCTCCTCCCTGGCCGCCGCGGGCCCGGCCCGCGCCGGACGGCCGCGGCGGGAGGACGACGCGGTGGCGCCCGTGAGCCGCTACGGCGAGAGCAAGCTGGCGGGCGAGGAGGCCATCCGCGACGTCTGCCACCGCGTGGAGGCGAGCGTGGTCCGTCCGCCGGTGGTCTACGGACCGCGCGACAGGGAGCTCATGCCGCAGCTCCTGCGGATGGCGCGGTTCGGGGTGGTTGTCCGGGCCGGCCCGCAGAAGGAGTACAGCGTGGTCCACGTGTCGGACCTCTGCGAGGCGCTGCTGGCGGTCGCGGAGCGCGGCCGCCGGGTGGGGCGCAGCGGCAGCGACGGCATCTACTTCGTGGAGGACGGGCGCGACCACACCTGGGACGAGATCGCGCTCGCCGCCTGCGCCGCGGTGGGCCGGCGCGCCCGCGTCGTCGCGCTCCCGGAGGCGGCCAGCCTGCTCGTGGCCGCGGGGTCGTCGGTGCTCTCGACGCTGACCGGAACGCCGAGCATCCTCTCGTTCGACAAGATCAAGGAGGTCCGTCAGCCGGCGTGGACCTGCAGCTCCGAGCGCGCCGCCCGCGAGCTGGGCTACGCGCCGCAGTTCCCGCTCGAGCGGGGGATGCCGGACGCCGTCGACTGGTTCCGCCGGCAGGGCCTGACCTGAGCCGTGCCGGCGCGCGGGTGGGCCGCGGCGGTGCGCCGCTCCGCCCACCCGAGGCGCGCACCACCTCCGCGGGGGCCTCCCCGCGCCCTTTCCCGTTGCGTCCCGGGGCCCGCCTCGACAAGGAGGGGGACGTGACGCAGGCGGGGATCGCACGGCCGGATCGCGCCGCGGGGTCGGGGCACGGCTCGGCCGCCACCGCCCGCCGCGTCCACCCGCTCGTGGCCGACCTGGCCGCGCCGCGGCCTCTCCTCTACCGGGCCGACCTGCTGTCGAGCGCGGCGGTGGGGTGGGCGGCCCTCCTCGGCGGCGCCGCGCTGCTGCCGTCCTGGTGGGCGGCGCCGCTCCTCGCCATGGCCGTGCTCGCGCTCTACCGTGCCGCGAGCTTCGTCCACGAGCTGACGCACCTTTCCCCCGCGGCGGTGCCGCACCTCGACGCGCTCTGGAACGCGGTGGTGGGGGTGCCGCTGCTGCTCCCCTCGATGCTGTACGTGGGTGGCGTGCACGCGATCCACCACGCCAAGGCGCACTACGGCACCTCGCGCGATCCAGAGTACCTGCCCCTCGGCCGGTGGCCCGGCTGGAAGCGGTGCGGCTGGGTGCTGCACGCGGCGCTGCTCCCGGTCGCGCTCTCGGCGCGCTTCCTCCTCCTCGCCCCGGCCTCGGCGCTGCACCCGCGCCTGCGGCGCGCCGTGTGGCGCCGGGCCTCCTCCCTGAGCATCAACCCGGCCTTCATCCGCGCGCCGCCTCCCCCGGCGCTGCGCGGCCGCTTCCTGCTGCAGGAGGCGCTCTGCACCGGCTGGGCGGCGGCGCTCGCCGTGCTCCTCGCGCGGGGCGCCCTCCGGCCGCGCTTCGTGCTGGTCGCCGCCGCGGCCGCCGCGGCCGTCGGGGTCCTGAACCAGCTCCGCACGCTGGCGGCGCACCGCTTCCTGCACGAGGGCGACGGGGCGCTCTCGTTCGAGGAGCAGTTCCTCGACTCGGTGAACGTCCCGGGGAGCCGGCTCCTGACGCCGCTCTGGGCGCCGGTCGGGCTCCGCTACCACGCGCTGCACCACCTCCTCCCCGGCCTGCCCTACCACGCGCTCGGGGAGGCTCACCGGCGCATCGTGGCGGCGCTGGGGGCGGACGACGCCTACCACCGCGTCGACGAGCCGAGCCTGGCCGCCGCCCTGCGGCGCCGCGCGGGCACGGGAGCGGGCATCGACGCCTGACGGCGCGGCCGGAGCACGTCACGCGCCGCGGTACCACGCCTCGCGGCTGCGGGGCACGCCCTGCACCCGGCCGTCCCCCGTCGGCCGGGCGAGGAGTATCTGGTACACCCCGATCCGACCGACGCGGAACGCCGCGGCCGAGGAGGCGAGGTAGAGGCGGTAGGCCCGGGCGCGGCGCTGGCCCACCAGCGCGATCGCGTCGGAGAAGCGGCCCTCGAGGCGCGCCAGCCAGTGCAGGAGCGTCTCCTCGTAGTGCTCGCGCAGCGACTCGACGTCGCGCACCTCCAGGCCCGCCCGCTCGGCCGCGCCGGCGACCATGCCCACCGGCACCAGGTCGCCGTCGGGGAAGATGTAGCGATCGATGAACCCACCGCCGCGGCGGCCCAGCCAGGGGATGGTGTCCGACCCCGAGATGTCGGCGATGGCGTGGTTCAGGAAGAGGCCGCCGGGCGCGAGGTGGCGGTGCACCGCGCGGAAGTACTCGCCGAGCCGCTCCCGCCCCACGTGCTCCATCATGCCGACGCTGGCCACCTTGTCGAACACCTGCTCGCGCGGCAGGGTGCGGTAGTCGGCCGCCAGCGCGTCGGCGCGCGCCGGCGGCGCGAGCGCGGCCAGCCGCCGGCGCGCGACCGCCAGCTGGTTCTCGCTCAGCGTGATCCCGACGCCGTGCACCCCGAAGCGCGTCGCGGCGTGCGCGAGGAGCGCGCCCCACCCGCAGCCGACGTCGAGGAAGCGCTCTCCGGGCCGGAGCTGCAGCTTGCGACAGACGAGGTCGAGCTTGGCCCGCTGCGCCTCCTCGAGCGACTCCCGCCCGCTGGCGAAGTAGGCGCAGGAGTAGACCATGTCCGCGTCGAGGAAGAGCCGGTAGAAGTCGTCCGACACGTCGTAGTGGTGGCGCACCGCCCGCCGGTCGCGTGCGAGCGAGTGCACGCGCTGCCAGGCTCCGGCCAGGAAGGCCCCGGCGCTCCGTCGCGAGAGCGCCCCGTCCAGCGCGGCCCGCACGGCGGCGGGCGCGAGCGCGGGGTGCACGCGGGGGCCCTCCCACTGCGCCGCCGCAGCCAGCACCGACACCACGTCCCCCTCGAGCTCGATCTCCTGGTCGAGGTAGGCCTCGGCCACCCGCCGCTCCGAGGTGGGCGGCAGGACCAGCCGGAGCGCGGCCGGATCCCGCAACACCACCTCGCCACGCGCGGCGTCCGCGCGGCGTGCCGGCAGCACCGTCCCGTCCCACAGCCGGACGGCGAAGCCCCGCGAGGCGCTGTCGAACAGCGCGTGGGCGGCCTGCACTGGGTTCATGGACGACCTCGTGGCGTGAACCGAGCCCGGCCGACATGGTACTGCGGGCGGGGCGCGGCGTGAACGGCCGGATGAGGCGCGCCCCGGGGCCGGCCCATGGAAGAATGTCGGCGCCGCCACGCCGCGACCCTCCCGATGACCGATCCCCACGACCCGTACGCTTCGCTGCGCCACCCCGAGTACCGGGTCTTCCTGGTCGCGATGGCGGCGGTCTTCCTCGCCACGCAGATCCAGAGCGCCGTGCTCGGGTGGCAGGTCTACGAGCTGACGCGCGACCCGCTGGCGCTGGGCCTGGTGGGCCTGGCGGAGGCGCTCCCCTTCCTGGCGCTCACGCTCGTCGGCGGATGGGCCGCCGACCGCCTCGACCGCCGCGGCCTCCTGCTGGCGAGCCTGGCGGTGGTGGGCGCCAGCGGGGGCGCGCTGCTCGGGCTCAGCCTGGGCGCGCCGCGAGCGGCGCTGCCGTTCTACGGGGCGCAGGTGGTGGCCGGGATCGGCCGCGCCTTCTTCCGGCCCTGCTCGGTGGCGCTCGCGTCCGAGCTCGTCCCGCGGGAGCACTACCACAACGCCGTCACCTGGCGCTCCTCCACCTTCCACGTGAGCACCATCCTCGGCCCGGCGGTGGGCGGGGCCCTGATCGCCCTGGGGGGGCCCCGGATCGCCTACGCCGTGGTCGTGGTGCTGACCGTGGCGGGGCTGGCCGCCCTGCTGGCGGTCCGGCCCCGCCCGCGGCCGCCCGCGCCGGCCGGGCACCTCCTCCAGAACCTGGCCGACGGCGTCCGTTTCGTCCTCACGGAGCGGCTCCTCCTCGGCGCCATGACGCTCGACCTCTTCGCGGTCCTCTTCGGCGGCGCCAGCGCGCTGCTCCCCGTCTTCGCGCGCGACGTGCTGCGGGTCGACGAGATCGGCTTCGGCCTCCTGCGCGCCGCCCCGGCCGCCGGCTCGCTCCTCATGTCGGTGGCGCTGGCGCGCCGCGGGCACGTCCACCGGGCCGGGCGCGTCCTGCTCTGGAGCGTCGCCTGGTTCGGCGCGAGCTGGATCGCCTTCGCCCTCTCGCGCTCCTACGCCCTCTCGCTGGCGCTCCTGGCCGTGGGCGGGGCCCTCGACAGCGTCTCGGTGGTGCTGCGGAGCACGCTCCTGCAGACGCGCACCCCGCAGGAGAAGATGGGCCGCGTCGCCGCGGTGAACAGCTTCTTCATCGGGTCGTCCAACGAGCTGGGCGCGTTCGAGAGCGGGGTGGCCGCGCGGCTGCTCGGGACCGTCCCCTCCGTCGTGTTCGGGGGCGCCATGACGCTCGTGACCGTGGCGGCCGTGGCGTGGCGCGCGCCGGAGCTGCGCCGGCTGGAGCGCATCGCTCCCTGAGCGCGGCCGCCCGGAACCGAGCGGCGATCACCCGCCCCCGGCCGCCGATCCGCCGCGCC
>JAJYHA010000327.1 GCA_021784995.1 Myxococcales bacterium | reverse complement strand
GGCGAGGTGATCCGGCGCTGCGCCGGGAAGCCGCGGCCGGGCCAGGACGGGACCTGGATCACGCCCGACATGATCGCGGCGTACGAGCGGCTCCACGCGCTCGGCCACGCCCACTCCTTCGAGGCGTGGGAGGGGGACCGGCTGGCGGGCGGCCTGTACGGCGTCTCGCTGGGCGGCGCCTTCTTCGGCGAGTCGATGTACGCCGACCGGCCGGACGCCTCGAAGGTCGCGTTCGTGCGCGCCGTCGCGTGGCTCGAGGCGCGGGGCGTCGGCCTCGTCGACTGCCAGGTGCGAACGGAGCACCTCGCCCGGCTCGGCGCGCGCGAGATCCCGCGGCGGGAGTTCCTCGCCGCCCTCCGGCGGGCGCTGGGGAGGCCGGCCATCCCGGGGCGGTGGGACCTCGAGCGCGACGCCGCGAGGCGACCACGGGACGAACCGCCCCCGTCCGGGGAGGCGAAGGATGGCTCGTGACGCGCCGGGCAGGGGCGCAACGTCGCCGGACTCCTTACAATGTCCTCATGGCCGACCGTACCCGGCGACCGGGCGACACGGCTGTCGCGGCGCCGAAGACCGCGACCACGAGGAGGGTCGCGAGGCCGCCGCCGTTCAAGGTCCTGTTGCACAACGACGACTACACGACCATGGAGTTCGTGGTGGAGGTCCTCCAGACGGTGTTCCACCATGACCTCCGGCAGGCGACCCGCATCATGCTGAACGTCCACCAGCGGGGCGTCGGCGTGGCGGGGTCGTACCCCAGGGAAGTGGCCGAGACGAAGGCGGAGAAGGTGATGGCCCTGGCGCGGGCGGCGGAGTTTCCCCTCCTCTGCACCGTGGAGGCAGAGTAGGAGCGATGGTGACGGTCACGAAGGAGCTTCAGCTCACCCTGCAGGCCGCGGTCGTCGAGGCGAAGAAGCGGCGCCACGAGTACGTCACGCTGGAGCACCTGCTCCACGCGATGACGCGCGACAAGGTCGCGACCGAGATCCTGCTCGCCTGCGGCGCCGACCTCGACCTGCTGGCGCGGGAACTCGAGGACTACCTCGACCGGACGCTCGAGTCGCTCCCCAGCCGCTCGCAGGACCCCGAGCAGACCGCGGCGTTCCAGCGGGTGCTGCAGCGGGCCGCCTGGCACGTCCAGGGCTCCGGCCGCACCGAGCTCAACGCCGGCGACGTCCTGGTTGCGATCACCCGCGAGCGCGGCTCGCACGCGGTCTACCTGCTGGAGCGGCAGGGCGTCCGCCGGCTCGACATCCTGTCGTACCTCTCGCACGGCATCGGCAAGGAGGGCGGCGGGAACGGCGAGGAGGATCCCGAGGGCGGCGAGGGGGGCGAGGAGGCGCCGCGCACGGTGCGCGACCCGTTCCGCACCTTCACCGTCGACCTGGTGGAGCGCGCGGCGAAGGGGCTCGTCGATCCGCTCGTCGGGCGCCACCCCGAGATCCACCGCACCATCCAGGTGCTCTGCCGCCGCCGCAAGAACAACCCGGTCATCGTCGGGGAGCCCGGGGTGGGCAAGACGGCCATCGTCGAGGGCCTCGCGCTCGCCATCCACGAGAAGCGCGTCCCGAAGGTGCTGGAGGGTGCCCGGATCTTCTCCCTCGACATGGGCGCGCTGCTGGCGGGGACCAAGTTCCGGGGCGAGTTCGAGCAGCGCCTGAAGGGCGTCATCGCCGGCGTGAAGAAGACGCCCGGCGCCATCCTCTTCATCGACGAGATCCACACCATCGTCGGCGCCGGGGCCACCACCGGCAGCTCGATGGACGCCTCCAACCTGCTCAAGCCGGGGCTCGCGTCCGGCGAGCTGCGCTGCATCGGCTCCACCACCTTCCACGACTACAAGCAGACCTTCGAGCGCGACCACGCGCTGGCGCGCCGCTTCCAGAAGATCGAGGTGCAGCAGCCCTCGGTGGAGGAGACGGTCCGGATCCTGCGCGGCCTGAAGAAGGTCTACGAGGATCACCACGGCGTCACCTACACGCCGAGGGCGCTGCGCGCGGCGGCGGAGCTGTCGGCCAAGCACATCAACGACCGGCACCTCCCCGACAAGGCCATCGACGTCCTCGACGAGGCGGGCGCCGCCGACCGGATGCGCGACGAGGCGAAGCGGCATCATCGCGTCACGGCGCGCGACGTGGAGCGGGTGGTGGCGAAGATCGCGAAGATCCCCGAGCGCACCGTCTCCGCCGACGACGAGGCGGCGCTGGCCGGCATCGTGCCGGAGCTGCGGAGGGTGATCTACGGCCAGGACCGCGCCATCGACTCCATCGCCAGCGCGATCAAGCTCTCCCGCTCCGGCCTGGGCAACCCGGAGAAGCCCATCGGCAGCTTCCTCTTCTCCGGCCCCACGGGCGTCGGGAAGACCGAGCTCGCGAAGCAGCTGGCGCGGGTCCTGGGCGTGGAGTTCCTGCGCTTCGACATGACGGAGTACCAGGAGAAGCACACCGTCTCGCGCCTCATCGGCGCGCCGCCGGGCTACGTCGGCTTCGACCAGGGCGGGCTCCTCACCGACGCGATCCGCAAGACGCCCTACGCGGTGCTCGTGATGGACGAGATCGAGAAGGCGCACCCGGACATCTACAACATCCTGCTGCAGGTGATGGACCACGCCACGCTGACCGACAACAACGGCCGCAAGGCGGACTTCCGGCACATCGTCCTCATCATGACGACCAACGCCGGCGCCCAGGAGCTGAGCTCTCGCCGGCTCGGGTTCGGCGCCGAGGCGGCGGAGCCGGGGAACGCGCGGAGCGCCATCGAGCGGACCTTCAGCCCCGAGTTCCGCAACCGGCTCGACGCCTGGGTGGCCTTCGACGCGCTGCCGCCGGAGGTGATCCGGAAGGTCGTGGACAAGCTGGTCCGGGAGCTCGCCGCGCAGCTGGCCGACCGGGAGATCGCGCTGGAGCTGACGGACGAGGGGCGCTCCTGGCTGGCCGAGCACGGCTTCGACCGGACCATGGGTGCCCGCCCGATGGCCCGGCTCATCCAGGACGAGATCAAGCGCCCGCTGGCGGATCACATCCTGTTCGGAGAGCTCCGCCACGGCGGGCGCGTGCGCGTCGGCGTGCGGGCCGGCGCGCTGCACCTCGACGTCGTCCCGGCCGCGGCGCCCTCCCCGCCCGTGCCGGTGGCCTGAGCCCGGCGGCCGGCCGCCGAGCCGCGTGGTATGGGTCCGGCGCGATGCAGCCGCTGCCGATCGACGCCGCCCTGCCGGAGATCGTCGACGCGCTCCGCGCCGGCACGGCGCTGGTCGTGGAGGCGCCGCCCGGCGCGGGCAAGACCACGCGGGTGCCGCGCGCGCTCCTCGAGGCCGGCCTCGCCGGCGGGGAGATCCTCGTGCTGGAGCCCCGCCGGCTCGCCGCGCGCCTGGCCGCGCGCCGCGTCGCGGCCGAGCTGGACGAGCGCCCGGGGGAGACCGTCG
>JAJYHA010000209.1 GCA_021784995.1 Myxococcales bacterium | reverse complement strand
TTGGCGGCCCGGTTCGCCTGCTGGAAGACGTCGGGCCGGGAGCGCTGCAGGCCCGCGGCCGGGTCGCCGGGGCTGCGCTCCAGCCGCAGGACGGGATCGCCCACGACCTGCGCCGGCGCACCCTCGGCCCGAAGCACCAGGCCGCGCAGCGCCGGGACGGCCTCGAGCAGGGCCTCCGCGCGGGTTCGGGCGGCGGGCCCGCTCGCGCCCACCTCCAGGCAGGCGGCGCCCGCCCCCTCGTGGTCGGACCACTCCAGCGTCACCGCGCGCGCGTCCACCCGGGCCGCCACGAGCGCGGGGCCCACGGCCCGGCGCAGCGCCTCCAGGCCGGGCGCGAGGAGGTGGCAGGTCTCCACCGGCACGGGCTCGTGCGAGCGCCGCCGGAAGAAGACCAGGCGTCCCGCCCGCCGGTCCAGGTGGAACCGGGCGCGGGCGCGGTACCCGAGAGGCTCGGGCGACGAAAGGATGGGATCGCGCGGCTGGGCGCCGGGATCGAGGCGGGCCAGCCGCCGCAGGGTGCCGGTGAAGGCGCGCTCCTTGGCCTCCAGCTGCGTCGCGTAGTCGAGGTGGAGCCACTCGCAGCCGCCGCAGCGCGCGTCCGGCGCGGGCCCGAAGCACCCGCAAGGCGGCGCCGCCCGGGACGGCCCCGCGGAGAGGACCTCGAGCAGCGCCGCGTGGGCGGCCGCCGCACCGGCGTCCGGCGGCACCTCGGCCACCACGCGATCGCCGGGCGCGGTGAAGGGGACGAAGATCGTCCGCGCGCCGTCGCGCGCCACCCCCTCCCCGCCCGGCGCGAGCGCCTCGATGTCGAGCGTGACACGCAACTCGAGGAGCATGCTAACCGCGTCCGCCCCGGCCGGCACACGCCCGCGCCGGCCTCACCCCGGCTCGAGGGCGCCGCGCAGCCCCTCCACGAAGGCCTCGATGCGCTCGCGCTTGTCGCGGTCCACGTCGGTGAACTCGATCCCCATCCCGGGCGCCTGCGTGGTGTCCGCGGCCCACTCCACCACGCGGGTGACGCGCCCCACCAGGTCGAACGGGAAGCTCGCGCCGGGGAGCTGGACCATCACCTTCACCACGGTGCCGACCGGCAGCGGCCGGCGCGAGTTGATGAAGAGCCCGCCCTGGCTGATGTTGGTCGCCCACTCGCTGACGAACCGGCCGACCGTGCGGTACACGACGGGGAGCTCGTGGTGCAGCCGCCGCGAGCGGCGGCCACTCTGCTTCGCCGGGGCCGGCATCCAGGCCCGAGTGTAGCAGAGCGGGCCCGCTCCGCGACGCCCCTCGGCACGCGCCGGGCGCGGGGACGCGTTCAGGGCGTCACGGTCACCACGACCGGCGTGCCCCGGACGAGGCCGTGCTCGCGCGCCGCGTCCCCCTCGCGGAGCGCGATCTCCAGGCGGCCCCCGCTCCCCACCAGCGCCAGCAGCTCGCCGGGCCGCCCCTCCCCGAACGTGTGGACGAGCCGGGCGGGCCGTCCGGCGACCGCCACCGCCAGCCGGGCGCCGGCCGGCAGGTCGCGTTCACGGATCGAGGTGACCACGTTTCCGAAGGGATCGGCGCGCAGGCACTCGCCGTGGACCGCCCCCGCCTCGCGCCGGGCCTCGGGCCAGGGCAACCGCACCGGCGCCTCCACCACCGGGCCCAGGCGCGCCGGGTCGCCCCCACCCGCCAGCCAGGCGGCCGTGGGCGCGAAGAGGTCGCGGCCGTGGAAGGTGGCCGAGCGGGGCGCCTGCGCGCCCACGGGGCGGGCGATCCGGTGGACCACCGCGCCCGCGCCGAGGAAGGGGGTGAAGAGCCCGTTGTCGGGCCCGACGAGACGCCGCCCCGCCGCGTCGGTCACCACGACGGGCAAGCGCTCGGTGCCCACCCCTGGATCGACCACCGCGCAGTGGACCGCGTCGTCGGGGAACCAGGGCACCACCGCCTCGAGCAGGAGCGCGCCCGCCAGCACGTCGAAGGCGGGGACCTCGTGCGACACGTCCACCACGACGGCGCCGGACAGGGCGCGCAGCACGACCCCCTTCATCTGGGCCGGGTAACCCGAGCCCGCGCCGAAGTCGGAGGTGAGCGTGACGATGGGCGGCACGGCCCCGTCACCCCGCCGTCGTGATCGCGCCGCGCGTCACCGCCCGCCGCGCCCCCGTCACCGCTCCACGATGGCGGCCACCGCCTCGCCGCCGCCGATGCAGAGGGTGGCGAGGCCGCGCCGCTTCCCCAGGTCCTTCATGGCGTGGAGCAGCGTGACCAGGATGCGCGCGCCGCTGGCGCCGATGGGGTGGCCGAGCACCACGGCGCCGCCGCGCACGTTCACGTCCTTCGCGTCGATGCCGATGAGGCGGTTGTTGGCGATCGAGACCACCGCGAACGCCTCGTTGATCTCCCACAGGTCCACCTCGTTCGGCTGCAGCCGGGCGCGGCCCAGCACCTTCTTCACCGCGTCGGCCGGCGCGATGGTGAACTCCACCGGCTTCCGCGCGGCGCCGCCCCACCCGGTGAGGCGGCCCATCACCGACCGCCCCTCGCTGCGCGCCCGCTCCGCGCTCATCAGGACCACCGCCGCGGCGCCGTCGTTGATGGACGAGGCGTTGGCCGCGGTCACGGTGCCGTCCTTCTTGAAGACGGGCTTCAGCGTCGGGATCTTCTCGGGCCGCGCGAGCTTCGGCCCCTCGTCCTCCGAGACCAGCGTCCTCTCGCCCCGCTTGCCCTCGATCTCGACCGGCACGATCTCGGGCTGGAAGAGCCCCTGCCGCTGCGCCTCCACCGCGCGCCGCGTGGACTCGACCGCGTACTCGTCCTGCGCGACGCGCGAGATCCCCTGGCTGACGGCGCACTCCTCCGCGCACATGCCCATGTGCACCCGGCCGTAGGGGTCCCACAGGCCGTCGAAGATCATGCCGTCGACCAGCTCGGCGTTGCCCATCCGCGCCCCGCTCCGCGCCGCCCGGTCGTAGTAGGGCACGTTCGACATCGACTCCATGCCGCCGGCCACCACCACGTCGGCGTCGCCGAGCGCGATCGCCTGCGCCCCCGAGAGGACCGCCTTGAGCCCGGAGCCGCAGACCTTGTTGAGCGTCCAGCAGGGGACGGTGTCGGGCAGGCCGGCGTACAGGGCAGCCTGGCGGGCGGGCGCCTGCCCCTCCCCCGCCTGCAGCACGTTCCCCAGGATCACCTCGTCGACCGCCGACGGGGCGACGCCCGCGCGGGCGAGCGCCTCGCGGACGACGACGGCGCCGAGCCGCGTGGCGGGCACGCTCGACAGCGACCCGAGGAAGGATCCGATGGGCGTGCGGACGGCGCCCACGATGACGACCTCACGACCGGCCATGACGACCTCGCTCTCGCGGAGAGGGACCGTCCATAATAGATAGCCACTCTTCCGGCGCTGCGGGTGGCGGGCGCGGCGCGGCGCGTCGGCGACCGGCGCCGGGCGGTCAGCGCGCGGCCGGGCCCGGC
>JAJYHA010000342.1 GCA_021784995.1 Myxococcales bacterium | reverse complement strand
CACCCGCGCCGGCCGGAGGCCGCGGCGCGCCTCGCGCTCGATCTGGCGGCGCGCCGCCGCTAGAATCCGCGTCCCCATGAGCGAGATCACGCCGGAAGTCGTCGCCCGCCACGGCCTCACCCCCGCGGAGTACGAGGAGGTGAAGCGCCACCTCGGCCGCGAGCCCAACCTGGTGGAGCTGGGCGTGTTCTCGGTCATGTGGAGCGAGCACTGCTCCTACAAGTCCTCCCGGATCCACCTCCGGAACCTCCCCACCACCGGACCGCGCGTGCTGCAGGGGCCGGGCGAGAACGCCGGGGTGGTGGACCTGGGCGACGGGCTGGCCGCCGCCTTCAAGATGGAGAGCCACAACCACCCGAGCTACATCGAGCCCTTCCAGGGGGCGGCCACCGGCGTGGGCGGCATCCTCCGCGACGTATTCACGATGGGTGCACGTCCCATCGCCTCGCTCGACTCGCTCCGCTTCGGCGATCCGTCCCACCCCAGGACGGCCTACCTGCTCGAGGGCGTGGTGGCCGGGATCGCGGCCTACGGCAACTGCATGGGCGTGCCGACGGTGGGCGGGGAGGTGGCGTTCCACCCGAGCTACGACGGCAACTGCCTGGTGAACGCCTTCACGCTGGGCGTGCTCCCCGCCGACCGGATCTTCCGCGGCAAGGCGGCCGGGGTGGGGAACCCCGTCATGTACGTCGGGGCCAAGACCGGACGCGACGGCATCCACGGCGCCACCATGGCCTCGGCGGAGTTCGACGCCTCCACCGAGGAGAAGCGCCCCACGGTGCAGGTGGGCGACCCCTTCATGGAAAAGCTGCTGCTCGAGGCCTGCCTGGAGCTCTTCCAGACCGACGCCGTGGTCGGCATCCAGGACATGGGGGCCGCCGGCCTCACCAGCTCCTCGGTCGAGATGGCGGGGCGCGCCGGCAACGGCCTCGACCTCTACATCGACCTCGTCCCGCGCCGCGAGGAGGGCATGACGCCGTACGAGGTGCTCCTCTCGGAGTCGCAGGAGCGCATGCTGCTGGTGGCCGAGCGCGGGCGCGAGGAGGAGGTGCGGCGCATCTGCGAGAAGTGGGACCTCGACGTGGCGGTGGTGGGGGTGGTCACCGGCAGCGGGCGCTGGCGCATCATCTCGGGCGAGCAGGTGGTGGCCGACCTGCCGGTGGAGCCGCTCACCGACGGGGCGCCCCGGTACGAGCGCCCCATGCGGCCGCACCCGGCGCTCCCGGCGCTGCACGCGTTCGACCCCGGCACGCTCCTGCAGCCGGGCGACCTGGGCGCGGTGCTGCTGCAGCTCCTGGCCCGGCCCACCGTCGCGTCCAAGGAGTGGGTCTACCGGCAGTACGACCACATGGTGCGGCTGGTCGGGGCGCGCCGGCCCGGCGGCGACGCGGCGGTGGTGCGGATCGCGACCGGCGAGCCGGCCCACGCGCGCAAGGGCATCGCGCTCTCGGTGGCCGCCAACGGCCGCTGGTGCTTCCTCGATCCGCACCTGGGCGCGATGCACGCCGTGGCCGAGTGCGCGCGGAACATCTCCTGCGTGGGCGGCACGCCCCTGGCCGTCACCGACTGCCTCAACTTCGGCAACCCGGAGAAGCCGGAGATCATGTGGCAGCTCGCCGAGGCCGTGCGCGGCCTCTCCGACGCCTGTCGCGCCCTGGCGACGCCCGTCGTCTCGGGCAACGTGTCGCTCTACAACGAGACGGAGGGGCAGGGCATCTTCCCGACGCCCACGGTGGGCATGGTCGGCCTCGTGGAGCCGGTCGATCGCACCTGCGGATCGGCCTTCCGGAGCGCCGGCGACCTCGTCGCGCTGGTGGGCGAGCTGCGGGGCGAGGTGGGCGGGAGCGAGTACCTGGCCGCGGTGCACGGGCGCGAGGCGGGCCGGCCGCCCACGCTCGACCTGGCGCGGGAGCGGGCGGTCCAGGCGACGGTGCGCCGCGCCGTGGCGGAGGGCCTGCTCGCCTCCGCCCACGACTGCTCCGACGGCGGCCTGGCGGTGGCCCTGGCCGAGAGCTGCATGATGCAGGATCCGCCCCCCGGCGGCGGGAGCCCCGCCTGGCTCGGCGCCGCGGTGCGCGTCCCCTTCGCCCTCCGGAAGGACTTCGTGCTCTTCGGCGAGGACGCGAGCCGGATCGTGGTGTCGCTCCCGAGCGCGAGCTGGGCACGGCTGGAGGAGATCGCCCGCGACGAGGGCGCGCCGCTGATCCGGCTCGGTGCCGTGGGCGGCGACCGCCTGGAGATCCAGGGCGCGCTCTCGATCGCGCTCCCGGAGCTGGCGGCGGCGTGGCGCTCCGGGATCCCGGAGGTGCTGCGGCGGCCCCACCACCCCGCGCCGTGAGTCACGGCGGCGGCGCGACCGCGATCGACCAGGTGACCGGCGCGGCGGTGGCGCCGCTCGCGTCGGCCGCCACCAGGACCGCGGTGCGCGTCACGCCGCCGGAGAGCTCGGCCGGATCGGCGCAGGAGAGCTCGAAGCTGCCCTCGCCGGACGGGCCGGGGCCGAACGTGCAGCGGTCGGGGCCCGAGGAGGCGAACCGCCACGTGGTGGTGACCGGATCCCCCTCCGGATCGGAGCAGGTGAAGGGGAGGGCGCCCGTCGCGCGGTAGCGGCCCGTCGCCGGGTCGAGGCGCGCCGTCGCCGACACCGGGCCGCCGCCGGTCACCGTGGGCGGCGCGTCCAGGACCCGCACCGGCAGCTCGGCGCGCGCGCTCAGGCCGTCGGCGTCGGTGACCGTCACCACGAAGGTCCAGCCTCCGGCCAGCGCCCCGCCGCCGCTGGTGATGGAGACGGTGGGCGACGGCCCGTCGGCGCCGGCGAGCAGCCGCACCTCCGGCGGCGCGGCGGCGAGCGCGGGCGGCGCCACCCAGTCCCAGCGGTAGCGGAGGGCGTCGCCGCCGCGCTGGTCGCGGGCGGTGACGGCGACCGTGAAGGACGGGAGGCCGTCGGGGCCGAGCGCTGTGCAGGCGAGCGGGGTGCCCTCGCAACGGTGGGCCAGCGTGAGCTCCGGCCCGGGCGTGACGGTGGGCGGCGCCCCCGCCCGGTCGCCGACGGCGAGCGTGGCGACCGCGGGCGCGCTCGCCACGCCCGTCCGGTCGGTCACGACCAGCAGCACCTCGAAGTCGCCCGCGCAGGCGAAGAGGGGCCGGAACAGGGGGCCGGCGCCGACGCCCAGGTCGGGCGGGCAGCTCGCCGATCGCATGCGGACCGACCAGGTGTAGGCGGTGATGTCGTCGTCCGGGTCGGAGGAGCCCGACGCGTCGAACACCACCTCGCCGTGGACCCGAGCCGTCGTCGGCCCTGCGATGAGGGCGAGCGGCGGCGCGTCGGCCACGCAGGTGCCCTGCCGGCAGTGCGCGTCGGCGGCGCAGCCCGCGTCGTCCAGGCAGGCGCGCGGGACCGCGGGCGCCGGCGGAGCGCAGGCCGCCAGGGCGAGCGCGGCGGCGCCGGCCCGGAGGGCCAGA
>JAJYHA010000157.1 GCA_021784995.1 Myxococcales bacterium | reverse complement strand
GGCCCCATCACGGTCGAGGAGTGCATGCGGCGCGGGGCGGAGCTGCTCGAGGCCGCGACGGCGCGCGCCTGCCGCCTGGTGGCGCTGGGGCGGGCGCTGCGCTCCGGGCGCGAGGCCGCGCGGTGACCGCCCCGCCCGACGGCGACCGCGCCCCGCGGACGGCGGCGCTGCAGGAGAAGCTCCGGGCCCGCGGGCTCGACGGCGCCCTGCTCGTGCACGGCACCGACGTGCTCTACCTGGCGGGCACGCGACAGAACGCGGCGCTCTGGGTCCCGGCGCGGGGCGCGCCGCTCCTGCTCGTGCGGCGGAGCCTGGCGCGCGCCCGCGAGGAGAGCGCGCTCGCCGACGTCCGACCCTTCCCGCCCTCCCGGGAGCTGCGCGCGCTGCTCGGGGAGCCGCGGCGCGTCGGCTTCACCTTCGACGTGGCGCCCGTCTCCCTCTACCGGATCTACGAGCGGGCGCTCGCCCCCGCCGAGCTGGAGGATGTCTCGGCGGCGCTGCGCGCGCAGCGCAGCGTGAAGGGCCCGCCGGAGATCGCCTGCATCCGCCGCGCGGGCGACCTGCTCTGCGCCGCCTTCCGGCAGGTCCCCACCTTCCTGCGGCCCGGCATGCAGGAGGTGGAGGTCGCGGCCGAGCTCGACGTGCGGCTCCGGCGGGCGGGGAGCGAGGGCGTGCCGCGCGTGCGAGGCTTCAACCAGGAGCTGGGGCCGGGGGTCGTCACCGCCGGCGCGAGCGCGACGGCCGCGGGCTGCTTCGACGGCGCGGTGACGGGCCGCGGGCTGTCGGTGGCCTCGCCCACGGGCGCGTCGCGCGCGCGCATCGAGCGGGACGCGCCGGTCGTGCTCGACTACACGGCGGTGGCCGACGGATACGTGGCCGACATGACGCGCATGGCCGTCTGCGGCCGCCTCTCGCCGGCGCTGGAGCGCGCCTACGCGGTCGCGCTCGCCGTCCAGGACGAGGTGGCGCGGGCGCTCCGCCCGGGGGCGGTGCCGAGCGCGCTGTGGGCGCGCGCGTGCGCGCGCGCCGAGGCGGCGGGGCTGGGCGAGCGGTTCATGGGGCCGCCCGGCGCGCAGGCGCGCTTCGTGGGCCACGGCGTCGGCCTCGAGCTGGACGAGTGGCCGGTGCTGGCGCCCGGCTTCGACGAACCGCTCGTCGAGGGACAGACGCTCGCCCTCGAGCCCAAGTTCGTCTTCCCGGAGGAGGGCGCGGTGGGCATCGAGAACACCTGGGCGGTGACGCCCCGGGGCGGCGAGCGCCTGACGGAGCTCGAGGACGCGGTGCTGGTCGTGCGGTGACGAGGAGCGGCCATGGAGCAGCCCGGACCGGTGCGCGAACGCGACTTCCTGATCTCCCGCCTCGTGGCGGGCGTGCGGGCCCTGATCCGGGCTGGCTACTTCTCGCTCGAGGTGGTGGGCGCGGAGCACCTGCCGAGGGAGGGGCGGGTCGTGTACGCCCAGAACCACTCCGGCTGGTTCCCGCTCGACGCCTTCTTCCTGACCATGGCGATTGTCGAGGCGGAGGGGATCCAGCGGGCGCCGTTCTTCGCCACGCACGACGCCGCCATGGCCGCGCCGCTGCTCGGCCCTCTCCTTCGTCGCTTCGGGGCGCTCCCCGCCTCCTGGTTCCGGCGGCCGGAGCGGCTCCCGGCCGAGATCGAGTCGTGCGGGATCTTCCCGGAGGGCTACCGCGGGAACACCAAGCCCTTCTGGGAGGCCTATCGGATGCGCGACTGGAACCGCGGCTTCGTGCGGGTCGCGCTCGCCCGCGAGGCGCCCATCGTGCCCGCCGCCATCCTCGGGGGCGAGGAGTGCCTTCCCGTGGCCTGGACCGTGGACCTGCTGGAGCCGCTCATCGGTGCGTCCATCGGGCTCCCGCTCTCCCTCCTGCCCCTGCCGGCGCGGTGGAAGGTCGTCTTCCACCCGCGCGTCGAGGTGGCCGGGCGCGGCTCCCTGACCGACCACGCGTTCTGCAGCGGCGTCGCGCAGGAGGTGCAGCGCACGGTGCAGGCGACGCTCGACCGGGAGGCGCCGCAGCGAGCGCTCGGGCGGCTCTCGTACCGGATCGGCCGGCGAGGCTTCGGGCGCTGAAGGTGGCCGCCGTCCGCCACGCTCACCGGCCCCGGCACCGTGGCGAAGTTCGCCACGAAGCCCGCCCGGGTCGCCCGCTGTCGCTCGGCGCCGCCAGCGCGTCGGCCATTCCCGACAGCCGCCCTCGCAACGGCGTGAAATCGCGTGATCGCGCGCTGGCAAGGGGCATGCAGATGAACGGGGCGGGTGGCCACGCGAAGCGCCACCAGAGGGCGCAGCCAGCCACGTCACCTTTCACGCAGCCGGAACGGAGAACGTCATGAACCGCAGATCCTTCACCCTCGTCGGCTCAGCCGTCGGCCTCGCGCTCTTCCTCGCCGTCGCGCTCCTCCCCGCGCTCCTCTACGGAGGCTACGCCGGTGTCCTGCTCGCGGGCGGCATCTTCGGCACGCCCATCCACGCCACCCTGCTGGTCCGGGCGCTCATCGTCTTCGGGATGATCCTCGGCGTCACCGGCATCGGGGCGCTCTTCGCGGTGGGCGGCGCGGCCCTCGGCGCGGCCGTCTCGATCCTCGCCGGCGCCCCGCACGACCTGGCGCCCGCCCAGGCGAAGAGCCGCGTGTAGCTGTCCGCTTCCCGGCCGGGAGAGCCTGGCGGCCCGTGATCCCCTCACGGGCCGCCTTCCTTTTTGGGAGGCGGTGCGGCGCGGCTGGCGCTACGGTTGCCCGCTCGTGCGCACCTCCGAACCCCGGCGCCCAGCGTCGCGCGCTCCGACCCGCCGCGGCTTCCTGAGGGCAGGCGCCCTCTCCATGCTGGTCGCCGCCCTGGGCCCTCGACGCGCGCTCGCGTCGGCGGGCGAGGCGCGGCGGCTGCGGATGCTGCACACCCACACCGGCGAGCGGCTCGACGTGACCTACTTCGACGGCGCGCTGGTGCCCGGCGCGATGTCGGCCGTCGATCGGTTCCTCCGCGACTTCCGCACCGGCGACGTGCGCCCGATCGACCCGGGCGCCCTGGACATCGCCTGGGCCCTCGCGCAGGCCACCGATCGCCCGCGCGGAACCTTCGAGATCATCAGCGGCTACCGCTCGCCCCACACCAACGCCGTGCTCCACGAGCGGAGCGCGGGGGAGCCTGTCCACAGCCTGCACCTGCTCGGGAAGGCCATCGATCTGCGGCTGCCCGGCGTCCCGACGAGGGTGCTCCGCGATGCCGCGCTCGAGCTGCGGCGCGGGGGCGTAGGCTTCTATCCATCATCGGACTTCGTGCACGTCGACACGGGACACGTCCGGCGCTGGTGAGGGCGCTGGTGTCGTGGGCGTGCGTCGCGCTCGCCGCCCCACCCGTCCGGGGTGACGCGACCGGGCCCGCGCCCGTCCAGGCGCTCCTCGGCGCGTGGCGCCTGCCGCCGGAGCGGGCGGCCGTGGAGGGGGAAAGGGCGGCGGTCGCGCGCTTCTACGCCGGGCGCGGCTGGGCGCTGGCGTGGGTGGGCGACGGCGCCTCCCCGGCGCGGACGCGCGCGCTGGTGGCGGCGCTCGCGGGCGCCGCCGCGCACGGGCTCGACCCTCGCGACTACGGAGGTGCGCGGTGGCCGGATCGCCTGGCGAACGTCGACCGGGACGCGACGGAGGTGGAGCGCGCCCGCGTCGACGTCGCGCTCACCTTCGACGCCCTCCGGTTCGCCTCCGACCTCGCACGCGGCCGCATCGGTGCCGCGCGCGAGCGCTGGAGCCTCGACCGCGGTGACCGGCGCGAGCGCCCGGGCGCCGTGCTGGAGCGGCTGGCGACGGCCGACGACGTCGAGGGCGTGTTCCGGGGCATCGAGCCGCCGTGGCCCGCCTACCGGAGGACGCTGCGGGCGCTGGCGCGCTACCGCGAGCTGGCCGCCAGCGGGGAGGGCGCTCCCCTGCCGCGCGTGCGCGACGCGGTGCGGCCCGGTGCGGCCTGGGCGGGGACGGCCCCGCTGGCGGGCCGGCTCCGGGCCCTGGGAGACCTCTCCCCGGACGACTCGCTCGCGACGGGCGATCGGTACGAGGGCCCCCTGGTGGAGGCGGTGAAGCGCTTCCAGCGGAGGCACGGTCTGGAGGCCGATGGCATCCTCGGCAGGGAGACGCTGCAGGCCCTGGGGGTCCCGCTCGCCCGGCGCGTGGAGCAGCTCGAGCTCACGCTGGAGCGCTGGCGCTGGATCCCGCGCGCCTTCGGGCCGCCCTTCGTCCTGGTGAACATCCCGGAGTTCCGCCTCTACGCGACGGACGGAAAGGAGCGGCGGCTCTCGACCCGGGTGGTGGTGGGGCGGCGCTACCGGACGCGGACGCCGGTCTTCGCGGCGGCGATGACGGAGGTCGTGTTCCGGCCGCCGTGGAACGTGCCCGCCAGCATCCAGCGCGACGAGCTGGCGCCCCGCGTCGCCGCCGACCCGGGGCTGCTGTCGCGCGAACGGTACGATCTCGTGGATCGGTCGGGCCGGCCGGTCGATCCGCCGCGCGCCACGCCCGACCTGGTGACGGCGCTCCGCTCCGGCGCGGTGCGCCTGCGCGAGCGCCCCGGGCCGGGTAACGCGCTCGGCACCGTCAAGTTCGTGCTCCCCAACCCGTACGGCGTGTACCTGCACGCCACGCCGTCGCGGCGGCTCTTCGCGAGGACGCGTCGCGACTTCAGCCACGGGTGCATCCGGGTGGAGGACCCGGCGGCCCTCGCGGCGTGGGCGCTGAGGGACGTGCCGGGCTGGGATCCCGACCACGTCCGGGCCGCGATGGAGGGCGCGCGGACGCTCCACGTCGCCCTCCCGGAGCCGATCCCGGTGCTGATCGTCTACGGGACGGCCGTGGCGGGGGAGGGTGACGAGGTCAGGTTCTTCGATGACGTCTACGGCCAGGACGCCGCGCTGCGCCGGGCGCTCCGGGAGCGCCGGGGTCCCGCCGGGGTTCATCAGTAGAGCAGCTCGAATCCCCGCCAGTCCGCGGAGCTCTCAGAGGTCGTCTGGTCACCGTCCGTCAGCACCGCGACCCCGACGAGATCGGGGACCTCCGCGCGCGGGTCGCCACCCGCGAAGTGCTCGACGAACGCCCGCTGCACGTCCACCGCCTCGTGCAGCCAGGTTCCGGTCGCGCCGCCGCTCTCGAGCACGATGGTGTCGCGCGCCAGCAGCAGGGTCCGCTTCCTGTCGCAGACCGCGCCGCGCGGCGCGACCGTGCTCCACACGTACTTGAGCACGTACCACTTCAGGCCGCGCTTGAAGGCGACGATCACGGAGGCGGCCGAGTCGCCGCGGCCCGGGGTGCACTCGTCGCCTCCGGCCGGGAAGGCGCGCGCTCGCCAGGACCAGCCGACCCGACGGGTCCTCTGCCGGAGCGCCTCGGGCACCTCGATGCCCATCGTCACCGTCTCGAGGCCGGGGCGGTATTCCCCCCGCAGAAGGGGGCCTTCCGAAGCCTCGACGACGTGGTAATAGACCGCGGGACCGGAGCTGGGTCCCTCGACCGGCCGGAAGGCGTGGACGTCCAGGGCGACGGAGGTGAGCTCGGCGGTCTCCCTCGCGGGGCCGACCGCCGGCGAAGTGAGTGCGAGCGCCAGCAGGCCGATGCGCGCCCAGGGAAGCCCCATCGGCCCGGAGCTAAGAGTCGAAGAAAGGTTGCGCAATGCCGTCGGTCGTGGTTTCTCGTCCCTGACCCCCCGGGAAGGGGGCCCGGGAAGGGCTCGAATCCTGTGGCAGGACGGCGAGATTTGAGAAGAATGTCGCACGTGGAAGATATTTCGTTCCAGGCGGACGCGGTCGCGTCCTGCCCGGACCGACGCAGGGAGAGAGAAAGTTGAGCTCGCGTATCCTGGTGACCGGCGCCGCTGGTTTCGTCGGGAGCCATCTCAGCGCCATGCTGGTGGCGAGAGGCGACGAGGTGGTCGGCCTCGACAACTTCGATCCGTACTATCCGGCCTCGCGGAAGTGGGAGAACGTCGCCGAGGTGCGCGGCGGCCCCGGAGGGTCGCGCTTCACGCTCGTCCAGGGTGACGTGCGCGACCGCGATCACATGGCACGGCTCCTCGCCTCCGGCTTCGACGGGGTGGCCCACCTCGCAGCCCTGGCGGGCGTGCGAGCGTCGGTCGAGCGGCCGTACGACTACGTCGACGTCAACGTCAACGGGACCCTGAGCCTCCTCGAGGCCGCCCGCCGGGCGCGGCTGGGCAACTTCGTGCTGGTCTCCACCTCCTCGGTCTACGGCAACGCCACGCCTCCCTTCGTGGAGACCGACTCCGCCGACCGCCCGCTGGCGCCGTACGCCGCGAGCAAGCGCGCCGCGGAGCTGCTGTGCCACTCCTACCACCACGTCCACGGCCTCTCCTGCACGGCGGTGCGGCTCTTCACCGCCTACGGCCCGCGCAACCGTCCCGACATGATGGCCTTCAAGGTGCTCGACAGCATCTTCACGGGCCGGGAGATCCCCCTCTTCGCGGCCGGAGAGATGCTGCGCGACTGGACCTACGTCGAGGACGTGGCCCGCGGCATCGTCGGCGCGCTCGACCGGCCCCTGGGGTTCGAGATCGTCAACCTCGGCCGCGGGCATCCGGTCCGCCTGCGGGAGTTCATCGACGCCGTGGAGGAGCTGGCCGGCCGCAAGGCGAACCTCGTCCCCGCGCCGCGCGTCGAGTCGGACGCGGTGGCGACCGGCGCCGACATCTCGAAGGCCCGGCGGCTGCTCGGCTTCGAGCCGAGGGTCTCGGTGCGGCAGGGCGTCGAGCGCCTGTACCGGTGGTACGTGGACCGCGCCGCCGAGGCGGAGGCGGAGGCCGCGGCGCACGCCCGGCCGGTCAAGGTCGGCAGTGCATGGTGACGGACCGGCCCGCCCGGCCGTCCGACCCCACAGCGCTCCGCGGTCCGACGATCCCCTGGGGAGGACCCGGGGCGATCCTGCTCGCGCTCCTCTTCCTGGCCGCGCTGTGGCTTCGCCTGCGCGGGCTGGGGGCCGAGGGCTTCGCGGACGACGAGGTCCACAAGTGGCTCGGCGCCCTCCGCTACCTGCGCGGGGACTTCGGCGGCGACGACGTCGAGCACCCGATGCTCATGAAGAGCCTCGTGGCGCTCGTCGCCGTGGCGGCGCGTGGCCGGATCGCCCCCGAGGTGGCGGCGCGCCTGCCCGGCGTGGTCGCGGGCGCCCTCACGGTGTGGGCGACCGCGCTCCTGGGCCGGCGGCTCTTCGGCCGCGCGGCGGGGCTGCTCGGCGCGGGCCTGGTCGCGTGCTCGACCACCGCGGTGGGCTATCACCGGATCGCGAAGGAGGACGCGCTCCTCGGCCTCTTCTTCACGCTCTCGCTCTGGTGCCTGGCCGAGGCCAAGGCGGCGGCCGACGACGGGCGCGCGCGCGACGTGGGGCGGTGGGAGCGCCGGAGCGCCGCGGCGCTGGGGGCGGCGTTCGCGTCGAAGTACTTCGTCTTCTACTTCCTCATCCCCGTCCTGGCGTACCTGTGGATGCGGCCCGTCTCGGCCTGGCGCGTTCCCCTCCGGCGCTGGGTGACGCTGATCGCCCTGGCCCTGGCGGTCTTCCTGGCCCTGAACTGGGCGCCGCTGCTCCCCGGCACCTTCGCCTACATGGGCCGCTACATCCACGGCGAGGCGGTGGGCGGCGATCGCGGGATCAGCGAGAGCCTCTTCTTCATGGGCAAGCTCTACGGCAACCTGGCGCTGCACGGCGACGCCACGCCCGCCTGGTTCTTCGGCGCCTTCGCGCTCTTCAAGTTCCTGCCGGCGACCGCCCTGCTGGGCGTGGCGGGCGTCGGGCTGGCGCTGTGGCGGCGCGCCCCCGCGCACCGGATCCTGCTCCCCTGGTTCCTCGTCTTCTTCCTCTTCTCGGTCGTCGCGGGCGCGAAGTACGGCCGCTTCTTCGTCTCGGTGATGCCCGCCTTCCTGCTGGTCGCCGCGCACGCGGCGGTGAGCCTGGCCGGCGCGCTGGCGGCGGCCCTGCGGCGATCCCCGGCGGAGCGGGCGCGCGCCGGGGCGCTCGTGACCGCGGCGATGGGCCTCCTGCTGGTGGGCTCGGAGGCGCGGGCCGCCGTCGCGCACGCGCCCCACTACCGGCTCTACCTGAGCTGGCTGGCCGGCGGTGACCGCAACGTGGGCTGGTTCCTGCCGCACTGCGACTACTTCGACGCGGGCGTGCGCGAGGCGCTGGCCTGGGTGGGCCGCCGCGCCGAGCCGGGGGCCGAGGTCTGCTCGGAGGTGGACTGGACGGTGCGCCTCTACGACGCGCAGGCGGGGCGCGCCGACCTGGTCTCGCGGCCGCTGGCCCCGGGGCGCTGCTGCACCGGGCCGACGCCGTGCTACGTGCTGGTGCAGCCCGGGCGCCTCTACCGCCACAACGCCGCGGCGGTCGCGCGGCTGTCGGCGCGCACGCCCGACCACGTCGAGCGGATCCGCGGCGCGGTCGCGGTGCGCGTCTACCGGCTCGCCTCCGGGGAGAGCCCGTTCCCGGCCGTGGCGACGAGCGGGGCGCCCGCGCGCTGATCGGACGCCGCGGCTCCGGCGGACGCCCACCGGCGCTGCCAGAGCAGGAACATCGCCAGGGTCCAGAGCGGCTTGCGGAGGTCGGCCTCGCCCGCCAGGTGGCGGTCGAGCAGCGCGCGCGCGGCGGGCGGGTGCAGCACGCCCGCGCGCGCCAGCGCCGCGGGCGAGAAGAGGTCCTCGAACATCGGCCGCAGCGGCCCGCGGATCCAGGCGGCGACCGGGATCCCGAACCCCTTCTTCGGCCGGCGCAGGATGGCGTCCGGCACCAGGCCGCGCACGGCGGTGCGGAGCAGGCGCTTCGTGCTCCACGGCCCGAGCTTGTGGCGCACCGGCAGGCGCAGGGCGTACTCGACCACCTCCGTGTCCAGGAAGGGCGCGCGCACCTCCAGGGAGGCCGCCATCGAGGCGCGGTCGGCCTTCACCAGGATGTCGTCCGCCAGGTAGCGGGTCAGGAAGAAGCGCAGCGCCTCGTCCACCGAGCCGGGCGCGATCCCCGCCCGGGCCGCCCGGCCGGCCTCCTCCAGGACCTCGCACCAGGCCACCTCGGCCGTGGCGCGGTCGCGCAGGTCGGGGTGGAGCAGCGCGCGCAGCTCCCCGGGCACGAAGGAGCCGATCCAGGCCTGGTGGCGCAGCGAGGGCGCAACCCGCAGCCCGCGCAGGAACTGCTTCACGCGGAAGTCGAGGCTCATGTTGCGCGACGAGGAGGGCAGCCGCGCGGCGAGCCAGGCCACGGCCGCGAGCGCGCCGCCCGGCAGGCGGGCCGCCCAGGCGGCCGGGCCGTGCGCCAGGAAGGTGTCGTAACCGGCGAAGAGCTCGTCGCCGCCGTCCCCCGCCAGCGCCACCGTGACGTGGCGCCGGACGAAGCGCGACAGGAGGAGGGTGGGGAGGATGCTCGGATCGGCGAAGGGCTCGTCCAGGATCTCGACCGCGTCCGGCAGGAGATCGAGGGAGGCGCCGCCCGAGAGCCGCTCCTCGTGGTGCCGCGCGCCGATCCGCTCGGCGGCGAGGCGCGCCCAGCGCGACTCGTCGAAGGAGGCCTCCTCGAAGCCGATGGCGTAGGTGTCGAGCGGACGGGTGTGCCGGGCCGCCAGCGCCGCGATGGTCGTCGAGTCGACCCCGCCGGAGAGGAAGACGCCCACCGGCACGTCCGCCACCAGCCGCCGCGCCACGGCGCCCTCCAGCCGCCGGAGCAGCTCGCCCTCCGCCTCGCGGCGCGGCGGGGCGCGGCCCGGCGCGGGCGCGGGCGGCTCCCAGTAGCGCCACGTCCGGAAGCCGCCGCCGTCGAGCACCGCCGCGGTGGCGGCGGGGAGCTTGAAGATCGCGTCGTGGATGGTGTGCGGCGCCGGGACGTACTCGACCGCCAGGTAGCGCACCAGCGCGTCGCGATCGAGCGCGCGCGGCACCCCGCCGTGGGCCGCGAAGGCCTTCAGCTCCGAGGCGAAGACGAGGCCGGTGGCGGCGGGCTCGCCGCCCTCCGCCGGCGGCGTCCTGCGCCACGCGCCCCCCAGGGCGAGCGCGTAGTGGAGCGGCTTCTTCCCCACGCGATCGCGGGCCAGCAGCAGCCGCCGCGCCCGGGGGTCCCAGAGCGCCAGCGCGAACATGCCGTCCACGCGCTCCAGGAAGGCCTCGCCCCACTCCAGGTAGGCGCGCAGGACCACCTCGGTGTCGCTGCGCGTCGCGAAGGAGTGGCCGCGGCCGGCGAGCTCCCGCCGGAGCGCCTCGTGGCGGTAGGCCTCGCCGTTGAAGACGAGCGCGCACCCGTCGCGCACCATCGGCTGGGCGCCGCCGGCCAGGTCGAGGATGGAGAGGCGCCGGTGGGCCAGCGCGGCGGGGCCGTCGCGGTGGAGCCCGCCCGCGTCGGGGCCGCGGTGGCGCAGGCTCTCCGCCATCCGGCGCACCGCGGCCTCGTCGGGCGTGCCCGCCAGGCGGACCTCTCCGGCGATGCCGCACATCAGCGACCGCGCCCCGCCGTCATGCCGGAGGGCCCGGCGCTCCGCCCGCGTCGCCGGGGAGCGCCCCGGGGGCGCCCGGAACGGCCCCGAGCTCCTCGGCCACCAGGTAGGGTCGCCGCCCCTGCGACTCGTAGTAGGTCCGGATGACGAGCTCGGCCAGCAGCCCCATGAGCACGGCGCCGCCGCCCGCGAGGAGGAAGGCGACCCCGGCCAGCGGGAGCGGCGTCTCCACCAGGTCCCTGAGCCCGGCCAGCTTGGCGGCGAGCGCCGCGACGAGGGCCAGCACGCCCAGCCCGAGCGACACCAGCCCGGCGCCGCCGAAGACGTAGATGGGTCGCGTGATGTAGCTGGCCAGGAACTTCAGCACCAGGAGGTCGAGGAGGACCTTGAAGGTCCGGCCCAGCCCGTAGTTCGACCGCCCGGCGCGGCGCGCCCGGTGGTTCACCTCGAGCTCCGTCACCCGCGCCCCCTGCCAGCTCGCGTAGACCGGGATGAAGCGGTGCATCTCCCCGTAGAGCCGGACGCCCTCCAGGACGCCGCGCCGGTAGGCCTTGAGCGAGCAGCCGTAGTCGTGCAGGCGCACGCCCGAGACCGCGCTGATGAGCCGGTTCGCGACGCGCGACGGCAGCTTGCGGCCGAACTCGCGATCCCTCCGGCGGCGCCGCCAGCCGCTCACCACGTCGTACCCGCGCCCCAGTTCGGCGAGGAGCCGGCCGATGTCGGCGGGGTCGTTCTGGAGGTCGCCGTCCATGGGGACGATCACCTCGCCGCGCGCCGCCTCCATGCCGGCCGACATGGCGGCGGTCTGGCCGAAGTTCCGCCGGAAGCGGATGACGCGCAGCGTGGGCTCCGCGCGCGCGGCGCGCGCGAGCGCCGCGAAGGTGCCGTCGGAGCTGCCGTCGTCCACGCAGACGACCTCGTGGCGGCGACCGAGGGCGCGGAGGGCGCCCAGCAGCTCGGTCAGCAGCGGCTCGACGTTGGCCTCCTCGTTGTAGAGCGGGATGACGACCGAGAGCTCCACGGTGCCGGCGCGGGCGTCAGGCGGCATGCGTGGCCTCCCGGGAGTCGGGCGCCGCCGCCTGCGCGCGAGGGAAGAGGAGCTCGATGGCGGGGAGCATCAGGAGGGCGGCGAGGAGGGTGGTGACCTCGCCGAGCATCGCATACCACCCGAAGGAGCGCAGCGCACGGTTGATCGACAGGAGCAGCGATCCGTAGCCGACGATGGTGGTCCAGGAGCAGAGCACCACCGCGGGCCCCACCTCGACCAGCGCCGGGAGCACGGTGCCGCGGGCCCGCATGCGCGCGACCACGTTCGCGCCGTAGTCGACGGCGATCCCGAAGGTGATCGGGTAGACGATGAAGTTGAAGAAGTTGATCTTGAGGCCCACCAGGGCGGCCACGCCGGCCATGAGGGCCACGCCGACCGTGAGCGCGAGGAGGACGGTGGCCGTCCCGCGGCGCGACCGGATGAAGAGGGCCACCAGGACGCAGACGCCCAGGAAGGAGAGGAGGGTGGTGCGGGGCCCCTCCCGCTCGATGTCGGCCAGCAGGTCGGCGATGATCACCTGCTCGCCCGTGGCGTCGTAACGCCGCCCGCCCACCGGCACCCCGCGGACGCCGGCCACGAAGTCGCGGAGGTTGGGGCCGAGCTCGATGTGGGCGTCGGGCCGCGCGCGCGCGAAGGCGAGGCGCCCCACCGTGCCGTCGTGCTCGCGGAACCGGTCCACCAGGACGGCCGGCGCGTCGGCGTCGTGGAGCGGGCGCTGGGCGGCCAGGTCGGCGCGGATCTCGCGCGCGCGACGGGCCTGCGCGGCGGGGAGACGGGACAGGACGTTGTCGGTGAGCCGCTCCCGGATGTCGCGGAGCAGGGCCAGCTTGCGCTCCTGCTGCGACGGGACCACGGTCGTGATCGTCTCGCACCCCTCGATGAGCTGGCGGAGCCGGGGCTGGCGCTCCAGCCGATCCCGGACGGCGTCGCAGTAGCTCTCCGCGTCCGCGCGGGAGGGCAGCAGCGCCACCACGCCGGTGATCGACTCGCCCAGCGCCGAGTTGGCGCGGTCGTTGTCCCGCTTGAGCTGGGTGCTCCCCTTCACCTCGTTGGTGAGGTTGTCGAGGTTGCGCTCCATGGCGTCGGGCAGGCGCGCGAGGAAGAGCGCCAGCGCCGCGACCGTGAGGAGCGCGAAGGCGGTCAGGAGGGCGCGGGGCCGCGCGAAGAGGCGCCCGAGGATCCGCCGCGCGCGCTCCCCCCGCTCCGCCGGGGCCGGCCGGTACCGCGCCGGGCGGATCCGCTCGAGGAGGGCGAGCAGCGCCGGCACGAGCGCGAAGGTGGCCCCCCAGCAGACGATCATCCCCACGCCGCCGATGAAGCCGAAGTCGCGGAACCCGCGGTTGGTGGCGATGAGCAGCGTGCCGAAGGAGACGCTGGTGGCCACCGAGGCGAGCAGGGTGGAGCGGGCCGCCACGCGCGCCCCCTCCTGACAGGCCTGCTCCAGGGTCGAGCCGCGCCGGCGGAGCTGCCCGACCCGGGCGAGGTAGATGAGGCCGTAGTTGATCCCGTTCCCGGCCACGATGGAGCCGAGGAAGGCGGTCTGGGTGTTGAGGTAGCCGATGACGAGCCAGGTGATCCCGAACGTCACCGCGATCGCGACCAGGATGGCGGCCCCGAGCGCCAGCACGGGGCGCAGCTCGCGGAAGAAGACGACCAGCGAGGCCAGGACGATGCCCAGCACGAGGGCGAAGGTGGAGAAGACGTCGCCCACGATGGCCTCGTACTCGGCGAGCAGGATGGGGAAGGAGCCGGCGAAGCCGATCCGGAGGTGCTCGGCGGCCAGCTGCGCGCCGTGCGCGTCGGCCACGGCGCGCATCCGCGCCAGGACGCTCCGGGTCTCCCCCACGCCCAGGCTGGTGCCGGTGGGGCGCACCACGAGCGTCACCGAGCGGTGGTCGGGCGCGACCATGTAGCCGTCCGGGTAGCGCGCGAAGCGCCTCTCCACCTCGGCCCGGGGCGACGGCCGCGCCGGGTCGAGCAGCGGCTCGGAGACGGTGATGGGCGATCGGTCCTCCTCCGCCTCCCCGTCCTCGTCGAGGAGGTGGAGCAGGGGATTCGCCCGCGCCTTGGCCTTCCCGAGCGCGGCGACGAGCGCGTCCCTCGCCTTCTCGAGGTCGGCCACGCTGGCGAACATCGGCCAGTGATCGGCGTACCAGCGCTCGATGGGCCGCATGTTCGAGTCGACGGCCCGGACCACGCCGGGGCCGAGCGCGCGGTACTCCTCGGCCAGGCGGGCCGCCAGGGCCTCGGCCCGGGGGAGCCCCTGCGGCCCGTCCAGCGACTCGACGACCACGAAGACGGTGCCGTCGCCGCCGACCCGGCGCGCCAGCTCCTTGGCCTCCCGGACGCTGGGGAGGTCGGGCGGGAGCAGCTCCTCGAAGCTGGAGCGGATCTCCAGGCGCGAGGCGAGCCAGGCCCCGAGCAGCGCCAGGGCCAGCGCCACCCCGAGGAACGCGCCGGGGTGGCGGAAGGAGGCGGTGGTGAGGCGCGTCATGAGCGACGGGCCGGCGCCACGCGCCGCGCTGGCGGGCCGTGACGGCTCGTGGCCGGGTGAGGAGGGGGGCTGGCTCATGGCGGCGGCGGTGACGAATAGCAGAGAACCGTCCGCTTCTCACGCGGACCGCGTCGCCGCGCGCGCGCCGGGCCCGGGCCGCGGCCGGCCGCCCCGAGCGCGCCGACGCGGCTGGCGGTTCCGGGGCAGGCGCGGTACTGCTCCTCCATGGACGCCGACACCTTCCGAGTCCTCGGTCACCAGCTCGTGGACTGGATCGCGGAGTACCGCCAGCGGATGGAGGCGCTCCCGGTCATGAGCCGCGTGGAGCCGGGCGCCGTGCGCGCCGCGCTCCCCGAGCGGCCCCCCGATGGCGGCGGGCACCTCCCCGAGGTGCTGGCGGCGCTCGACCGGGTGGTCCTCCCTGGCATCACTCACTGGAACCACCCGTCGTTCTTCGCCTATTTCCCTGCAAACACCTCCTTCGCCTCGGTCCTGGCGGACCTCGTCGCGGCCGGGCTGGGGGCGCAGGGGATGAGCTGGCAGACCAGCCCCGCCGTGACCGAGGTGGAGGAGGCGGTGATGGACTGGCTCCGCCAGATGCTGGGTCTCTCCAGCGCCTGGAGCGGCGTCATCCAGGACACCGCCTCGACCGCCACGCTCTGCGCGCTGCTCTGCGCGCGGGAGCGCACCACCGGGTACGCGCAGGAGGGCGACGGACTGCAGGGCGGAGGTCCGCCGCTGGTCGTGTATGCCTCCGACCAGGCGCACAGCTCGATCGAGAAGGCGGCGCTCCTGGCGGGCTTCGGGCGGACCCACCTGCGGCTGGTGGCGACCGACGAGCGGCAGGCCGTGCGCGCCGACCTGCTCGCGCGCGCGGTGGAGGAGGATCGGCGCGCGGGGCTCCGACCGTGCGCGGTCGTGGCCGCCGTGGGGACCACCGCCACCACCGCCCTCGACCCGGTGGCGGAGCTCGCGTCGCTCGCCGCGCGCGAGCGCCTCTGGCTGCACGTGGACGCGGCCATGGCCGGGACCGCCGCCGTCCTGCCGGAGTGCCGCTGGATGTGGGAGGGCGTCGAGCGCGCCGACTCGATCGTGCTCAACCCGCACAAGTGGCTGGGCGCCGGCTTCGACCTGAGCGCGTACTACGTGCGCGACCCCGAGCACCTGGTGCGGGTGATGAGCACCAGCCCCAGCTACCTCCGGACCGCGCAGGACGGGGCGGTCCGGAACCTGCGCGACTGGGGGATCCCGCTGGGCCGCCGCTTCCGCGCGCTCAAGCTCTGGTTCCACCTCGCCGACGAGGGCGTGGACGGGCTGCGGGCGCGTCTCCGCCGCGACCTGGAGAACGCGCGCTGGCTCGCGGCCCGGGTGGACGCGACGCTCGGATGGGAGCGGGTGGCGCCGGCGCCGCTGCAGACCGTCTGCCTGCGCCACCGGATCTCGGCCACCGACGAGGCGCGGAACGACGCCCACAACCGGGCCGTGGCGGAGCGCCTGAACCGGGGCGGGCGCGCCTACGTCACGCCCGCCGTGGTGAAGGGGCGGCAGATCCTGCGCTTCTCGATCGGGGCCGAGGCCACCGAGCGGCGCCACGTCGAGGCGGCCTGGGAGGCCCTGCAGGAGGCGGCCCGGGACGAGGGCGAGGGGGCGGGCCCGTGACCGCGTGCGACTGCCAGGAGCGCCACGTGCCGCGCAGGGTGGTCGTCACCGGCGGGCCGGGCGCGGGCAAGACGGCCGTGCTCGAGCTGGTGCGGCAGTACTTCTGCCGGCACGTGTGCGTGCTCCCCGAGGCCGCCACCATCCTCTTCGGCGGTGGCTTCCGGCGCGGGGCGACGCTCGCCGGGCGGCGGGCGGCGCAGCGCGCCATCTACCACGTGCAGCACGAGCTGGAGCAATCCGCCGCCAGCGAGCTGGACGCGGCCGTCGTGGTGTGCGACCGCGGGACCGTCGACGGGGTCGCCTACTGGCCGGGGCCGACGGAGGAGTTCTGGGCCGAGCTCCGGAGCGAGCGCGTCCGGGAGCTCGGCCGCTACGACGCCGTGCTCCACCTGCGCACGCCGACCCGGGACGGAGGGTACGACCGGAGGAACCCCGTCCGCACCGAGTCGGCCGAGGAGGCGGCCGCCATCGACGCGCGCATCGCGCGGGCCTGGGAGGGCCACCCGCGGCGCTTCGTGCTGGAGGCGACGCCGGACTTCCTCGCCAAGGCGGGACGCGCCATCCGCCTCCTGGCGGACGAGGTGCCGCCCTGCTGCCGGCACCACATCGAGGCGCCGCAGGGGCTCGGTTCAGCCCGCTGACCGCCGGCCGCCGGCGAGCTTCCGCCAGAGGGTGGTCCGGCCCACCCCCAGCCGGCGCGCGGCGGCGGAGCGGTTCCCTCCGCACTCGCGCAGGACGGCCCGGATGTGCTGCTCCTCGTCGCGCCGCCGGG
>JAJYHA010000384.1 GCA_021784995.1 Myxococcales bacterium | reverse complement strand
CCCCGCGGAGGACCTGCCGCTCGATCCGAAGGACCCCGGGACGCTCCCCGGGCGGCTCTTCCGCGCGCTCGCGCTGGGCGGCGACGCCTGGAAGGCGGTGCCGGAGGTGGCCGGCGCGGACGGCGCTGCCGGCGCGCAGGCGCTGGAGCGAGCGCTCGGGCCGGCCTTCCGGCGGGGGCTGCGGACCTCGTCCGGGCTCCCGGAGCGGGTCGCGCTCGACATCGGGCTCTCGCTCCTCGAGGTCCGGCTGGAGGGCGACCCGGCGGTCGGCCTGAGGATCGTGGGGCGGCTCCCCGGCGCGACGGCGCCGCTCGACCTGGTCGTGGTGCGCGAGCCGGCCGGGCTCCGCCTCGTCACCGGCGATCCGACGGCGGGCGGGATCGGCGCGGCCGCGCTCCGGCTGGCCGACGCGGGCCGGACCGACGCGGCCGCGGCGCTCCTCGCGCTCGCCCGCCTCGAGGCCGGAGCCCCGGAGGAGGGGGGGCCGGCCGCGGTCCTCGCGGCGCTCCTGCCGGAGGGGGGATCCGCCTCCCCGGCCGCGGTCCGGCTGGCCGCCGCGGCGCTCCAGTCCTTCGTCGATCCCGGCGCCGTCCAGGGCGCCCTCGAGGCGGCCCGGGGGAGCGCGGTCGATCCGGCGGCGCGAGCGGCGATCGGCTGGGCGCTGGCCGCGGGCCAGGTGCGCGCGCGGCGCTACCCGGCGCTCCTCGCCACCGCCCGCGCGCTGCTCGCCGAGGCGCCCCGCTCCGCGCTGGCCTTCCGCCTCGAGGCGCTCGCGCTCACCGAGCTCGACCGGGACGCCGAGCTCCGGGCGGCCGCCGAGGCGCGGCTCCGCGCCTCGCCGGGGGACGTCGCCGCGCGGGAGGCGCTGGTCGGGGCGGCGGTCCGGCGGGGGGACGCGGCCGAGGTGGTGGCGCAGGAGCGCCTGATCGTCGCCGGCAGCCGGGCGCTCCCCGGGGACCACAACGATCTGGCCTGGGCGGGGCTCTTCCTGGCCCCGCTCCCGGCCGACGCGCTCCCCGAGGCGCGCCGGGCCGTCGAGCTGACGGGGGGGCGCGAGGCGGCCTACCTCCACACCCTCGCCTGCGCCCACGCGGCGGCCGGCGAGCCCTCCGAGGCGATCCAGGTGCTGCGGCGGGCGGTCGAGGCGGGGAGCGTGGACGACCTGCCGGCGCCGCACGACTGGCTCGTCGTCGGGATGGTGGCCGAGCGCTACGGGCTTGCCGACGAGGCGGAGGCCGCGTATCGCCGCGTCGCGGCGCCGCCGCCGGAGGAGCACGACGGGCTGCCCTCGAGCGAGCTGGCGTCGCGCCGCCTCCGGGCGCTGCGCCCGCCCGGCGAGGCGGCGACGCCCGCGGCGCGGTAGAGTCGGGGCGCCATGGGGTCCCCGGACCGGCCGTCCCGCTGGAAGCTCATCTCCGTGCTCTTCAGCACCTTCCCGCTCGAGGCGTCGCTGGCGGCGACGCTCCACGAGGCGGCGCTCGACCTCTACCGCCGCGACGCCGGCTTCGGCCCGGTGGCCGGCGACGTCGTCTCCGGCCGGGTGGTGAACCTCCGCCGGAGCATGGCGCTCGGCGCGCTCGCGGGGCCGGCCTTCGAGGCGGTGCTCGACACCGCGCGCGGGAGCGGGACGGTCCGGTACCTCCTCACCCAGGACGGGCTCGACCTCTCCGGGGCGGCGCCGCCGGCGCGCCGCCCGGTGCGCCGCACCGACGTCAACTGAGCGGATCCCGCTCGCGTCCCGGCGCGCGCTCGCGGGCGCCGAGGACGAGAAGAGCCCCCGGCCTGGAGGCCGGGGGCTCGCGGTGACGCGGGCTCGGACGGCGCGGCCCTACTTCTTGCGGGTCGCGCGGGCCGCGGGCGCGGCCGCCGGCGCGGCGCTGGCCTGCGGGCTGGTCTCGTCCATCGAGGAGAAGATCGGCGCGCGCGACGCCACGACGCCGGCGTCGGCCTTGCTCGGGTGGCAGACCGCGCAGAAGGGATCCATGTTGTCCCCCTTCGCGCCGGTGTCGACCCGGAGGTACTTGTAGTTCGGGTTGGACGGGTGCGGGTCGTGGCAGCTCACGCACTCGAACCGGCCGCCGCGGAGCAGCCCGCCGGGGACCTTGGCGACGCGCGGGTTGATCTGCGCGAGGCCGTAGGGGTGGCTGAGGCGCGCGTGGATCGGGGCGTAGCCCTGGCCGCCCTTGGCCGACTCCTGGTGGCAGCCGAGGCAGAGCGCGGTGATGCCCGAGAACGCCTGGCTCGTCCGCGGGTTCACGTCGCTCTTGTTCGGAGAGACGGCGAAGATGAGCTCCCCCTTCGCCGTGTGGATCGCGTGGCAGCCCGAGCAGCCGATGCTGTCGTGGGCCCCGGAGGCGAGGGTCACCGCCGGAGCGGCGAGGGAGGCGATCAGGGCGAGGCGACGAACGAACGACATTCCATCTCCTTGGAGGGGGACCCTCCGGGTTGTTGGATCGCTGTTGGGGAAAGGACTGCAACTCTAGCTGGTTCCGTCTCGTCATCGCCTTGACGTACGACAAACGCGCACTTCGACCGACGTTCGCTCGCTGCCCGCCAGGGTATGTTCCCCAGGATGGCCCCCTTCCGGATCGTGCTCGTCAGGCCGAGAAATCCAGAGAACCTGGGGGCGGTTGCCCGGGTGATGAGGAACTTCGGGCTCGAGGACTGGGCCATCGTCTCCCTCGGGACGCACGACTTCGCGACGGCGCGCCGCGTGGCGGTCCACGCCGAGGAGCTCCTCGATCGGCCGCGCCTCTGCCGGACCCTCGACGAGGCGGTGGCCGACTGCGCCTGGGTGGTCGGGACGAGCGCGCGCCGCGGCGCGGAGCTCCGTCTCTCGCCGGCCGAGGTCGCCGCCGAGGCGCTCGGTGCGCGCCGGGCCGGGACGACGGCGGTCGTCTTCGGGGAGGAGCGGAGCGGGCTCACGGCGGCGGAGCTCGAGCGCTGTCACGCGCTCTCGTCGATCCCCGCGAGCGCCGCCCAGCCGTCGCTCAACCTGGCGCAGGCGGTCCTGGTCTACGCCTACGAGCGGGCGCGCGCACCGGCCGGCGCGCCCCCGTCCGCGCGGCGGGCGCTCGCGACCGACGGGGAGCTCCAGGGGGTGGAGGAGTCGCTGCGCGCGCTGCTGCGGCGCGGGGGCTTTCTGGCGGGGCCGGAGCGGCACGCCGTTCGCGACCTCGCCGCGGTGCTCCGCCGGGCCGCTCCGTCCCGGCGGGAGGCCCGGCTCTGGGAGACGGCCCTCCGCGCCGTGGCGCGCCGGCTCACCTGAGGCGCGACGCCGGGTCGTCACGGGAGGGTCGGGGAGGGCGCGCCCCGGCGGTCCGGCTGGCGCGGGGCGGTGGACGCCACCATCATGCAGGTGCGCCGCCCGCGCGGCGCCCGGGAGGTTTCGATGGCCCTCGACTTCGGCGCGATGGATCTCCGCGATGCGCTCGACCTGGCGATCCTGATGGAGGAGGAGGCGCGGGA
>JAJYHA010000295.1 GCA_021784995.1 Myxococcales bacterium | reverse complement strand
TCCGATCTGCTCCACGCGCCCTCCGCGGCCCGCCGCCTCGGCGGCGTTCCGCACCAGGTTCGTCACCACCTGGCGCAGCTTCCCGGCGTGGCCGTCGGCGGTCGCCGCGCCGCTCACCCGCAGCGCGACCTCCTCCAGCACCCGCGCCTCGCCGAGGCGCGCCAGGACCTCCTCGCAGAGCTCCCGGAGCGCCACCCGCTCTCGCTCCGGCGGCAGCGGCCGGGCGAGCTCGAGGAGGCCGTCGACGATCTCCTTCGCCCGCAGCCCCTCCTCCTCGACGATCGCCAGGTCGGCGTCGAGCCCCCCCTCGGCCTTGCGGCGCAGCAGCCGGACGTAGCCCAGGATCACGCCGAGCGGGTTGTTGATCTCGTGGGCGACCCCGGCGGCGAGGCGGCCGATCCCGGCGAGCTTCTCGCTCTCCACCAGCCGCGCCTGGTGCGAGGCGATGGCCGCCGCCATCTCGTTGAAGCGGCGGGCGAGGGCGCGGAACTCGTCGGGGCCCGCCTCGTCGATCCGGACCGAGAGGTCCCCCTCGGCGAGCCGGGCGGCGCCGGCCCGGAGGATCGCCAGCGGCCCGGCGATCGACCGGCCGATCGAGAGGCTCACCGCGGCGGCGAGGAGCGGCGCCCCGAGGAGCAGGCCGACGAGCCAGGCGAGGATCCGCCGCTCGGCGGCGTCCGCCCCGGCGCGGGCGCGGGCGATGGCCGCCTCGAACGCGGCGACGAGCTGGGCCGCGCGCTCCTGGATGCGCGTCACCACCACCTGGGCCTGCCCGTGCTCGAGGCGCACCGTCTGCCGGTCCCCGCGGACGACCGCCGGGACGATCCGCTGGCGGAAGATCGCGTCGAGCTCGCCGCTCGCCGAGCGGATGTCCTCCACCCAGGCCCGCTCGTCGTCCCCGGTCGCGTGGTCCCGGACGCGGTCGGTCAGCTCCAGGACCCGCGCCTCGGCGGCGGCGTAGAAGCCGAGGTGGCTCCGGTCGCCGATGATGATGGTGTGCGCCTGGTGGGCGTACTGGTCCCGCACCGCCGAGGAGAGCTCGAGCGCGAGCCGCATCCCCTCCTCGGCGTCGCGCATCCGCGCCATCCCCTCGTGGATCCGCCCGAGGCCGGCGAGGGCGATCCCGGCGGCGAGGGCGAACAGGAGGAGGAGCGCCCCGAAGCCGAGGGCGAGGCGCCGCGCGGTGCCGGACCAGCTGATCATCGCCGCTGCCCACCCTCAGCACGCGCCGTGCCGGCCGCGGACCGCGCGGGCGTCGAGGGCTCCTCCGCGCCAGGGCCGGGGGATCCCGGGCGCTTCGTCCGCCGCGGCGGCGCGGGCGCCGGCGCTGACGCCGCTGCGTGGCCGCTCCCGCGTGGGTTCACCGTAACCGGCATCGTCACATAGTAACCGCCGCGGCCTGTCCCGGCGAGGAGCCGGCGCCGCGGCCGACCCCAGACAGGCCGCGATTCCGCCGGGTTCGCGTTCGCCGCGCCGCCGGCCCGCCCCGTGCACACGTCCGCCGCGAACCCTCACCGGAGTCGACCCGACATGAAGACCCACGCGCTCCTCCTCGCCGCCGTCCCCGCGACCCTCCTCCTCTCGCTCCCGCTCCACGCCGCGGCCGGCGAGCCGGCCCAGGCCGGCATGTCGATGTCGATGCCGATGCCGATGCCGCCGCCGGCGCCCCAGGTGGTCGAGATCGCCGTCACCTCCGCCGGCTTCGTCCCCGCCCACGTCACGGTCGACGCCGGCCGGCCGGTCAAGCTGGTCGTCACCCGCCGGACCGACCGGACCTGCGCCACCGAGATCGTCATGAAGGACTTCGGCGTCGACCGGTCGCTGCCGCTCGACCGGAAGGTCGAGGTGACGGTGACGCCGGCGAAGCCCGGCTCCTACCGCTTCACCTGCGGCATGGGGATGGTCGCCGGCGTCATCGAGGCCCGCTAGCCGCGGCCGCAGGACCCCTGCCATGCACCGCCCCGCCGCCCTCGCGCTCCTCCTCGCGATCCCGTCCCTCGCCGCGGCCGGGGACGATCCGGTCCTCGCGCGGCTGCAGGCGCAGGCGATCGACCACGACCCCGGGCTCGCCCAGGTCCGGTCGATCGCCGCGGCGGAGGCGGAGCGCGTGGGCCCGGCCGGCGCCCTCGCCGATCCGGTCCTCAGCCTCGGGATCCAGAACGACGGCTTCCAGGGGATCGAGATCGGCCGCATGGAGACGAGCTTCTGGCAGGTGATGATCACCCAGCCGCTCCCCTGGCCGGGGAAGCTCGATCTGCGGACCGAGGTCGCCCGGCTCCAGGCCCGGGCGGCCCGGGCCGCCGTGGACCGGAACCGGCTGGGCGTCTCCGCCTCGGTGGCGCGGGCCTACGTCGACCTCCTCCTGGCGCGCGAGCGCCTGGCCCTGCTCGACCGGCGCGACGCCCTCTGGCTGCAGGCCGAGGGGAGCGCGCGCGCCCGCTACGAGTCCGGCGAGGGGCCGCAGTCCGACCTGCTCCGGGCCCAGCTCCAGCGGCTCCGGCTCCGCCAGCTCCGGGCGGCGCTCGCCGCCGCCGAGCGGACCGCGGTCGAGGCGCTCGACCGCCTCCGGGGCCGGCCGCTCGACGAGCCGGTGGCGACCCCGGCCAGCCTCGAGGGCTGGGGCGCCCCGCCGCTCCTCGACGAGGCCGCGGCCCTCGCCGACGCCGCGGCCCGGAGCCCGGAGCTGGCGGTGGCGAGGCTGGCCGCGCTGCGCGACGTTCGCGCCGCGGACCTGGCGCGGCGCGAGCGCTTCCCGGACCTGGCCGTCTCCGCCGGCGTCATGCCGCGCGGCGGGCCCTTCCCGCCGATGTGGCTCGCCGGCGTCTCCTTCACCCTCCCGGTCTTCGCCCGGGTGAAGCAGGATCGCGCCGTCGCCGAGGGCGACGCCCGGGCCACCGCCGGCGCCGCCTCCGAGCAGGCGATCGCCGAGCTCCTGCGCCTCCGGGTGCGCGAGCGCCGGGAGGCCCTGGGCGCGCTCGTCGAGCAGATCGGGATCTACGACGCCGGCCTCCTCGTCCAGTCGGAGGCGACCGCCGCGAGCACGCTGGCCCAGTTCCGGGTCGGCCGCGTCCCCTTCGCCGCCCTCCTCGAGGCGATCGACGGCACCATCGCCGATCACGAGGGGCTCCTCGACGCCCTGGCGGCCGCGCGGCGGATCGCGATCGCCGGCGAGGAGGTGAGCCTCGAGCCGACCCCGGGCGCGGGGGTCGCCAGCCCCGCCGCCGCGGGGATGGGCGCCGCACCTCAGGCCTCCGGGGACTCGCCGCCGTCCGGCGGCGCGGCGACCTCCGGCTCGATGTGAAACGCCGGCGGCCCCGGCCCGCACCCTGGAGACCCCGACGATGACCGACGCGACCCCCTCCCCCTCCCCCGCCGGCCGGCGCTTCCGCGCCCGCGCGCTGGTCCTCGCGCTCGCCGCCGGGCTCGCGCTCGGCGTCGGCGGCGCGCTCGGCGTGGCCCACCGCGCGTCCCACG
>JAJYHA010000390.1 GCA_021784995.1 Myxococcales bacterium | reverse complement strand
CAGGACTCCGATCTCATCGTCGCGCTGGGCGCCCGGTTCGACGACCGCGTCACGGGCAAGCTCTCCACTTTCGCGCCCGAGGCCAAGGTCGTCCACCTCGACGTCGATCCGGCCGAGATCTCGAAGCTGGTCACGGCCACCGTCCCGCTGGTCGGCGACCTCAAGCAGCTCCTGCCGCGCCTCACCGACGAGGTGCGGCGCACCTTCGCCGAGCGCGGGAGGCCCGACCTGGCTCCCTGGTGGCGCCGGGTGGACGAGTGGCGCGAGCGGCACCCGCTCCGGATCGCGCAGGAGGGCGAGCGGGAGATCCTCCCGCAGACCGCCGTCCGCCGGATCTGGGAGAAGGCGCAGGGCATGACCCCGATCGTCACCACCGGAGTCGGCGAGCACCAGATGTGGGCCGCCCAGTTCTGGGACGTGGCGAGGCCTCGCGAGTTCGTGACCTCGGGGGGCCTCGGGACCATGGGCTTCTGCCTGCCGTCCGCGATCGGGATCCAGCTCGGGCGCCCCGACGCGACCGTGATCGGGATCGACGGCGACGGGAGCTTTCAGATGACGCTCCAGGATCTCGCCACCGCCGTGGACCTGGAGCTGCCCGTCAAGATCTTCGTCCTGAACAACCTGTTCCTGGGCATGGTGCGCCAGTGGCAGGAGCTCTTCTACGACCAGCGCTTCGCCGAGACGCCGCTCAGCGATCGCCCGGACCTGGTGAAGCTGGCGGACGCGTACGGGTGCCTCGGCCTGCGGGCGCGGACGCTCGACGAGCTGGACGGCGTGATCGAGCGGGCCCTGGCGCACCGCGGCGGCCCGTGCATCGTGGACGTCCGGGTGAAGCGCCAGGAGAAGGTCTACCCCATGGTGCCGGCCGGGGCGCCGCTCAACGACATGATCGGAGGGGACTAGCCATGGTCGAGAAGACGGAAGGGCTCCCCAGCGGGAACGTCCACACGCTCTCGCTCCTGGTGGAGAACAAGCCGGCCGTCCTCCAGCGGATCGCGGGCCTGTTCGCGCGGCGCGGCTACAACATCGAGGGCCTGGCGGTCGGTCCCACGGAGCACCCGGAGTACAGCCGCATGACCATCGTGGCGCGGCTCACGCAGCGGCCCGTGGAGCAGGTCGTCCGGCAGCTCCAGAAGCTCATCCCGGTGATCGAGGTCCGCGAGCTGAGCCCGAACGACAAGATCGAGCGCGAGCTGGTGCTCATCAAGATCAAGACGCCCGAGCAGCACCACGCCGAGCTGCGCGCCATCGCCGACACCTACGAGGCGCAGATCGTCGACGTGTCGCCCGACGCGCTCATGATCGAGGCCACCGGCACCACGGCCAAGCTGGACGCGCTGGAGGAGCGCCTCGCGCGCTTCGGCATCACCGAGCTGTGCCGGTCCGGCGCCATCGCGCTGGAGCGCGGGTTCAAGACGCTGGCACCGCCGCACCTGAAGGGAAGCTAGGATGGCGCGCCGCCCGCGCGGGGATCTCCGCGCGCGGGCGGCGCACCGGTCACCCACCCATCGAACGGAAGAAGGAAGGACATGGCCACGGTCTACTACGACAAGGACGCGAACCTCGAACTCGTGAAGCGGCGGAAGGTCGCCGTCATCGGCTACGGCAGCCAGGGGCACGCGCACGCGCTGAACCTGCGCGACTCCGGCGTGGACGTGCGCGTGGGCCTGCACGCCGGCTCGCGGTCACGGGCGAAGGCGGAGGGCGCCGGTCTCCGCGTCGTGAGCGTGGCGCAGGCGGCCCAGGAGGCCGACCTGGTCATGATCCTCGCGCCCGACCAGACCCAGAAGGCGATCTACGACGCGGAGATCGCCGCCTCGATGACGCCGGGCAAGGCGCTCTTCTTCGGCCACGGGTTCAACGTCCACTTCGGGCAGATCCGCGCGCCCGAGGGGGTGGACGTGGTGCTCATCGCGCCCAAGGGACCCGGGCACCTCGTGCGGCGCCAGTTCCAGGACGGCCGCGGCATCCCGTGCCTCATCGCCGTCCACCAGGACGCCAGCGGCCAGGCCAGGCAGATCGGCCTCGCCTACGCCCGGGCGCTGGGCGGGACGCGGGCCGGCGTGCTCGACACCACCTTCAAGGAGGAGACCGAGACCGATCTCTTCGGTGAGCAGGCGGTGCTCTGCGGCGGGCTGGCGGCGCTCATGAAGGCCGGCTGGGAGACGCTCGTCGAGGCCGGGTACCAGCCGGAGAGCGCCTACTTCGAGTGCGTCCACGAGATGAAGCTCATCATCGACCTCATCTACGAGGGCGGCCTGGCCTGGATGCGCCACTCCATCTCCGACACCGCGGAGTACGGCGACTACACGCGCGGCCCGCGGGTGATCACCGAGCAGACCAAGCAGGAGATGAAGCGCATCCTGAAGGAGATCCAGACCGGCCAGTTCGCCAAGGAGTTCATCCTGGAGAACCAGGTCGGGCGGCCGGTGTTCGACAAGCTGCGGGAGGGAGAGCGGGCTCACCCCGTGGAGCAGGTCGGAAAGAGCCTGCGCGACATGATGAGCTGGATCCGGGAGATGAAGAAGGACAGCTCCGACCCGGGCGCGCGGTGAGGCACGAGGCCGCCGGCGGGGGCGCGCCCGGGGGAGATCTCACACCGGGACGGCGGTGGTAGGGCGCCCGACGCCCCTCCACCGAGCTCCCGGCGGCGGAGGCCGGGCGCGGCTCGCCGCCGGCGCTTCAGGTGTTCGCATTGACTTTGCTCGTGATTTCCTTATCCTCTGCGTCCTCGGCCGCCCGGGCGCGGCCGAGGGCCATCTGAATTTCCCTTGTATTTTCGGATCGTTCCCCGGGCGGACGTTCCACTGACGGAGGCATCGAACCATCGCCATCCAGCAAAGAGATCCCCGCGGCGCGACCAACCGTGCCGCTCGCACCAACCGCCGCATCAAGGCGCGGGAGGTGCGGGTCGTCGGCCCCGATGGCGAGCAGCTCGGCATCCTCCCGATCGACCAGGCGCTGGCGCGTGCCCAGGACCTCGGCATGGACCTCGTCGAGGTCAGCCCGATGGCCAAGCCGCCCGTCTGCAAGATCATGGATTACGGGAAGTTCAAGTACACCGAGAAGAAGAAGCAGAACGAGGCCAAGAAGAAGCAGGTGGTCGTGCAGCTCAAGGAGGTGAAGCTGCGCCCGCGGACGGAGGAGCACGACTACAACGTGAAGATCGGGAAGATCCGCGAGTTCGTGCAGGAGGCCAACAAGGCCCGGGTCACCGTCATGTTCCGGGGGCGCGAGATCACGCACCGCGAGCTGGGGCAGAAGGTGCTCCAGCGCGTGATCGAGGACGTGAAGGAGGTCGCGGTCATCGAGCAGGCGCCGCGCATGGAGGGGCGCCAGATGTTCATGATCCTGGCCCCCAACCCCAAGATGCTCCAGCGCCAGCGCGATCAGGCCAAGGCTCAATCGGCCCTCGCCGCGCAGGGCGCCGCGCGCGCGGCGGCGCTGCAGGCCGCGCCGGCGGCGAGCGCGCCGGAGGCCCCC
>JAJYHA010000311.1 GCA_021784995.1 Myxococcales bacterium | reverse complement strand
CCTCCGCCGGAGCGCCGGTCGTGCGGCCGCGCTCGGCGCCGGGCCGGGCGTCGCCCGCGCGACGCCGCCCCGGAGTCGCCACGGCCGCCGAGCCCCCTGCGACCGAGCGCGAGGCCGCCCGCCTTCGCGGCGGCGCCTCCTCCCCCATCTCGTCCCGGATGGCGCGCGCGAGGGGCGCGGCCTCTCGTGCCCCGGAGCGCTCCGCCCTGCGGGCCAGCTCGAGCGCCGCGTCGCGGTCCGAGTCCACCTGCGAGAAGCGGTAGAGCGCGTACCGCGCCCGCGCGGCATCGAGGAGTCCGGGGCCCCGGTCGCGACCGCGCGCCGCCCTCTCCAGGGCGGCGATGGCCCTCTCCCACCGGTCGCGATAGCGGCGCTTCGCCGGATCGCGCTTGACCTCGGCCAGCTGTGCCCGCGCCCGCTCGAGCGCGGTCCGCGGCCGAGCCCGTGCCTTTCCCTGACTCGCTGCGGCGTGGTGCCGCGCAGGGTCATGCCTGACCACCCGCGCCGGGGTCGGGCTGGAGGGTTGGTGCTGGCTGGCGGGTCCGGTCGCGACCGCCATGGCGACCACGGCGCAGATGGCGGGGACCATGAGCCCTCATGCTAGGGCGATATCGTCCGAGGTCCATTTATCGGAACGATTCCAGGCGCTCCTGGCAGCCCACCCTCCGGCTGGACTCGCCGCCCCGGACCCGTCGATCTCGCCGTCGGGTGCGGCACACGGTCGCACGCCCCGTTTGGGCATGAATCATCGAAATGTTGGGCCGTAGAGTGCGCGGACTTCGTGAGGGGCGTGTCGCCCCGCACGTCCAATCATGAGGGGAAATCCATGACGCGTTTCTGGTCCGTAGCTCTCGCCGCCTGCCTCTTCGCCGCCCCGGCCTTCGCCGCCCCCGTCACCGCCAAGGCCCCCGAAGGCCACAAGCAGGCGCCGGCGCAGTTCGATCACGCGAAGCACGGGATGAACCAGGCAGGCGACCGGAACGGCGCCGCGTGCAAGAAGTGCCACGAGGCGGTCGCCCAGGCGAAGGCCGGCGACATGAAGAACACCGCCCACGGCGTCTGCCTCGATTGCCACCGGGGCGAGGGCAAGGCCAAGGGCGCTCCGCAGGTCTGCACGGCCTGCCACAAGAAGTGAAGTAAGGTCCGGACAGCTCGAAGTGCCTGAAGGGTCGGGCGCGGGTGACCGCGAACCCGGCCCTTTCCTCGTCCGGCCCACGCCGGGCCGAGCCGGCCTTCGGACCGGCCGGGTGCGGCCGCTACCACGGCGCCTGCACCGCCCTCCCACGGCGCGCGCGGTCGGCGCGCCCCACCACGCCCCGGCCGGCCCGTCCAGGACTACCGCAGCAGCTCCTGCCAGCGCGCGACGAGCTGGAGCGCCTCCAGGGGCCGGGTCCGGTCGAGATCGAGCGCCAGCAACGCGCGGCGCAGCTCCTCGAGGCGCGGGTCCACCGGTTGCTGGAAGAGCCCGAGCTGGGCCGCCGGGGGCGGCCGCCCGCGCGCGGCCTCGCGCGACAGCGATGCGTGCCCCGCCTCGTCCACCTCGAGCGCCTCCAGGTTGGCCAGAATCTGGCGTGCCCGGGCCAGGACCGCGGGTGGCAGGCCGGCCAGCTTGGCCACCTCGATGCCGTAGCTGCGCGAGGCGCCCCCGGGGACGAGCTTCCGCAGGAACACGACCTGATCGCCCACCTCCCGCACGGCGACGGTGAGGTTCTGGACCCGGGGGCGCTCCCGGGCCAGGTCCTGCAGCTCGTGGTAGTGGGTCGCGAAGAGGGTCCGGCATCCGACGGCGTCGTGGAGGTGCTCCGCGACGGCCCAGGCGATGGAGACGCCGTCGAAGGTGGAGGTGCCGCGGCCGATCTCGTCCAGGACGACCAGGGACCGGCGCGTCGCGTTGTGGAGGATGGCCGCCGTCTCGGTCATCTCCACCATGAAGGTCGACCGTCCCCGCGCGAGGTCGTCGGACGCGCCCACGCGGGTGAAGATCCGGTCCACCAGCCCCACGCGCGCCCGCGACGCCGGGACGAAGCTCCCCATCTGCGCCAGGAGCGTCACCAGCGCCGCCTGGCGCAGCACGGTGCTCTTCCCGGCCATGTTGGGGCCGGTGACCACGAGCAGCTGGGGCTCGGTCTCGCCGCCGCCCGCCGCGCGCACCAGCAGGTCGTTGGGCACGAAGCCGCCGGAGTCGGGGGGGAGCGCCGACTCGACCACGGGGTGACGGCCGTCGACGATCTCCAGGGCGTCGGACTCGTCCACCTCCGGGCGCACGTACCCGCGCTCGGTCGCGACGCGCGCGAGCGCCAGGGTCGCGTCGGCGGTCGCCACGGCGTCCGCCGCCGTCCTGATCGCGCCGCTCGCGGCCACCACCCGCGCGCGCAGCTCCTGGAAGAGCTGCTCCTCCAGGGCGCGCCGCTTCTCCTCCGCCCCCAGCACCTGCTCCTCCAGCTCCTTGAGGGCGGGCGTCACGAAGCGCTCTCCCCCGGCCGTGGTCTGGCGCCGCTGGTAGTCGGCCGGGACGAGGTGGAGGTTGGGACGGGTCACCTCGAGGTAGTAGCCGAAGACCCGGTTGTACCGGACCTTCAGCGAGGCGATGCCGGTCCGCGCGCGCTCGTCGGCCTCGAGCCCGGCGATGAAGCCCCGGGCGTCCTGCGAGAGCGCGACGAGCCGGTCCAGCTCCGCCGAGTGGCCGCGCCGGATGATCCCGCCGTCGGCGTGGCTGGCCGGCGGCGACTCCGCCACCCCTCCGTCGAGCAGCGCGGCCAGCTCCTCCAGGCCGCCCAGGCCCGCCGCCGCTGCGCGCAGGAGCGCCGGGCAGGCGCCGCCCGCCGCGCCCTTCGCCGAGGCGACCAGCGTGGCCAGGCGCGGGAGCGCGAGCAGCGTGTCGGCCACGGCGCGCAGGTCGCGCGCGTTCCCCTGGCCCAGGGCCAGCCTCGAGAGGAGCCGCTCCAGGTCGGCCACGGGCCGCAGGGCACCGGCCAGCTCCTCGCGCAGGACCGCCGACGCGGCGAGCGTCCCCACGCCGTCGAGGCGCGCCTCGATGGCCGCGACCTCGCGCAGCGGCCAGCGGAGCCACTCCGCCAGCCGGCGCCCGCCCATGGCCGTCACGGTGCGGTCGAGGAGGGCGAGCAGCGTCCCCTTCCGCCGGCCTCCGGCCAGCGTCCGCTCCAGCTCGAGGTTGGCGCGCGTGGCGTCGTCGAGGAGCAGGACGGTGTCGGTGGGGAGGCGTGACATGCGGTCCACGTGGGCCGCCGCCGCGCGCTGCGTCTCCTCGAGGTAGCCGAGCGCGACGGCGGCGGCGGCCAGGCCCTCCTCGAGATCGCCCACCCCGAAGCCGTCGAGCGAGGCCACCCCGAACCGGCGCCGCAGCCGCTCGGCGGCCCGCGCCCCCTCCGCGTCGTCGCGCTCCGCGACGGGCGCCGCCACCTCACGCGCGATCGCCGCCGCCCGCGCGCCGCGCGCCGCGGATCGGCGCACCAGCAGCTCGCGGACGCTGCCGC
>JAJYHA010000229.1 GCA_021784995.1 Myxococcales bacterium | reverse complement strand
CCGAGAGGGCCGCCGAGGTGTCGCCGGTCGAGGCGCAGGCCACCGCGCGGATCGGCGTCCCCCGGGCGCGCATCTCCTGCACCGCGGAGACGAGGACCGTCATCCCCAGGTCCTTGAAGGACCCGGTGTGGGTGACGCCGCACTCCTTCACCCAGACGTCCTCGAGGCCGATCTCGCGGGCGTATCGATCGACGCGCAGGAGCGGGCTCCCCCCCTCGTACATCGAGACGACGCTGGAGAGCGAGAGCTGGGGATAGACCCACTCCTTCTTGCCCCAGACGCCGGAGCCGAGGGGCCAGGGGCCGGTCCGGAAGCGCCCGTCGAAGAGCGCCTTCCAGTCGTCCGGGGAGCGCCCGGCGAGCGCCGCGACGTCGTGCTCGACCTCGAGCAGCCCGCCGCAGCGCGGGCAGCGGTAGACCACCTCGGTGAGCTCCGCCTGGAAGTCGCACCCCTCGCCGCAGCGGTAGTGAGCGCGGAAGGTCACGGGGTCGCCCTCCGCCCCTCGGCCCGGCCTTCGCGCGCGGGTGGGCGCGAGGAGCCCCCCCGCCGCCGGAGGCGGGAGGCGGCGGCGCGGCGGGGGATCGACCCGTCGCGGGGCCGGGCGGTGGCGGGGAAGGGAGGGGAAAGGCGGCGGACGCGCCCGCTGTTCCCGGGATCGTTGGAGGTCCTCATGGCGGGCCCGCCAATTTGCCGGTGCCGGACCGCGTTGGCAAGCGGAAGGAGCTACGGCGCCGCGCGGCGCGCCCCGCAGGCCGGGCAGCGCGCGCCGGAGATCGGCGCTCCACAGCCGCAGCGGGCGCCCTCCCCCTCCCCGCCCGCCGCCGAGGCGGCGGCGGGGGCGCCGGGGGGAGCGACGAGCCGCATCCCGCAGACCCGGCAGAACGGCTCGGCCGCCTCGGCGGGGCTCCGGCAGTACCGGCAGGCGCGCGGGGAGGCCGGGGGGGCGGCGGCGTCGGCCACCGGCGGCGCCGACGTCGGCTCCAGGTCGGGGAGGCGCTCCGGCCCCGCGTCGACCGGCGCGGCCCGCCCGCGGTCGAGGTCGAGCGCGGCGGCGTCGACCGGGGAGGGCTCGACCTCCAGGAAGGGATCGCCCGCCGGAAAGCCGGTCGGCTCGAGATCGGGGAGCGGCGCCGGCGCGGAGGGTCCGGCGGCCTCGAGCCGGGTCGGCTCGAGGCCCTCCAGGGCCTCCGGGGCGGGCGGCCCCGCGTCCGCGGGGTGGGGAGCGCCTGGGAGCGGGAGCCCGCAGACGTCGCACGCGCCGGGCGCCTCCTGGGCGTTCCCGCAGAGAGGGCAGGTCGGCATCGGCGCGGATGGTAGCGCACCGCGCCTCCGACCGCGCTAGCCGATCCGCGCGAGGGCGAGCCGCTCCGCCCAGCGCCCGGCGAGCGCACGCGCCGCGGCCGCATGCTCGGGGCGGCGGAGGTCGGGATCGGCCTCGACGACGGCGAGGGCCTCGTCCCGGGCCGCCTCGAGGAGATCGGCGTCGCGGGCGAGATCGGCCAGCTCCAGGAGCGCCTCGCCGGACTGGCGGGTCCCGAGCAGCTCCCCCGGGCCGCGGAGCGACAGGTCCACCCGCGCCAGCTCGAAGCCGTCCTGCGTCCGGCAGAGGGCCTCGAGCCGCTCGCGGGCCCCCTGCCCTCCCTGGCGGAGGTGCGCGAGGAGGAGGCAGCGGCTGCGCGCCGACCCCCGCCCGACCCGGCCCCGGAGCTGGTGGAGCTGCGAGAGGCCGAAGCGCTCGGCGTGCTCGACGAGCAGGACGCTCGCGTCCGGGACGTCCACCCCGACCTCGATCACCGTGGTCGAGACGAGGAGCCGGATCTCGCCGCGCCGGAAGGCCTCCATCACCGCGCGCTTCTCCTCCGCGCCCAGGCGGCCGTGCAGGAGGCCGACCCGGTGCGGCGCGAAGGTGCGGGAGAGGGCCTCGGCGCCGCCGGTGGCGTCGGCGAGGTCGCTCTTCTCGGACTCGGAGACCAGGGGGTAGACGACGTACCCCTGTCGCCCGGCGGCGAGCTCCTCGCCGAGCAGCTGGTAGGCCCGCCGCCGCTGCGACTCCCCGAAGAGGAGCGTCTCCACCGGCTGGCGGCCCGGGGGGAGCTCGTCGATGGTCGAGTGGTCGAGGTCGCCGTAGAAGGCGAGCGCGAGCGTCCGGGGGATGGGCGTCGCGGTCATCACCAGGACGTCCGGCGCCGCACCCTTGCCGACGAGGGCGGCGCGCTGGAGGACCCCGAACCGGTGCTGCTCGTCGACCACCACCAGGCCGAGCCGCGCGAAGGTGACCCCCTCCTCGACCAGGGCGTGGGTCCCGACGACGATCCGGGCCCGGCCCGACTCCACCGCCGCGCGCGCCGCGCGCGCCCCCTTCCCGCGCGCCGTCGCGCCGACCTGGGCGATCTCGACCCCGGTCCCCTCGAGCCAGCGCGCGAAGGTCCCGGCGTGCTGGGCGGCGAGGATCTCGGTGGGGGCCATGAGCGCCGCCTGCCACCCCGACTCGACGGCGAGCAGCATGGCCGCGAAGGCGACCGCGGTCTTGCCGCTCCCGACGTCGCCCTGGAGGAGGCGGTTCATGGGGCTCGGGCGGGCCATGTCGGCGGCGATCTCGTCGAGGGCGCGGCGCTGCGCGGGGGTGGGCGCGAAGGGGAGCCGGGCGAGCGCGGCGGCCACCGCGGCCGGGCCTGCCTGGAAGGCAATCCCCGGCTCGCGCTGGATCCCTCGCCGGCGCCGGGCGAGCGCGAGCTGCAGGAAGAACAGCTCCTCGAAGGCGAGCCGCCGGAAGGCGGGGGTGGCGCGCGCGGCGGCGGCGGCGAGGTCGGTGCCGGGCGGCGGGAAGTGGGCCTGGCGGATCGCCTCGACGCGGGGGAGGAGGCCCCGGCGGGCGACGACCGGCGCGGGGAGATCGTCGCCGGCGAGGGGCGCGGCCTCCTCGCAGAGGCGCCGCATCAGCTTCCGGAGCGACGGCTGCTGGCCGGCCGCCGGGCCGGGGTAGACCGGCACGATCCGGCCGAAGCTCGCCGAGTCGCCCGGCTGGACCGGCTCGACCTCCGGCGAGGTCATCTGCCGGATCCCTCCGGGGCGCTCCGAGACCCGCCCCCAGGCGAGGATGGCGGCACCGGGCGGGAACTGCCGGGCGCGCCAGGCCGGCGCGTTGAAGAAGGAGAGGACGAGCCGCCCGGTGGCGTCGGCGGCCACGACCTCGAGGAGGGTCCGGCCGTTCCGGGTCCGCCGCGCGCTCGACGAGGCGACGGTGGCGAGGACGATCGCCTCCTGGCCGGGGGCGAGATCCCGGACCGCCCGCACCTCCGTCCGGTCCTGGTAGGCGCGGGGCCAGAACTCGAGCGCGAGCTCGACGGTCGGCCGGCCGCGCTCCTCGAGGACCCGCCGCGGCGCCGGGTGGGCCCAGGGGAGGCGCTCCAGCGGCGCGCGGGGATCCAGGCGCGGTCCACCGGTCGCCCCCGGGGCGGGTCGCCCGGGGCGGGCCGGCGCGGAGGCGGGGGGCGGATCCGGA
>JAJYHA010000371.1 GCA_021784995.1 Myxococcales bacterium | reverse complement strand
CTCACCGGCGAGTTCGACGTCATCGTCACCGACGGCTTCACGGGGAACGTCGCGCTGAAGACGATGGAGGGGACCGCCCGCGTCATCGGGGAGCTCCTCAAGCAGACGCTGCGCTCGAGCGCGGTCTCGGCGCTGGGCGGACTGCTGGCCCGGGGCGCCCTCGACGGTCTCAAGCGGAAGGTCGACTGGCGCCAGATCGGCGGCGCGCCGCTGGTCGGGGTGGACGGCGTCGGCTTCATCACGCACGGCAGCTCCGACGCGCTCGCCATCGCGAACGCGGTGGCGCGCGTCCGCGCCGCGGCCGACGCCCACGCCACGGCCGAGATCGCCGTCGCCGCCGCCCGGGCCGAGGCGCTGCTGGCCGCGGCCGCGCTGGTGGACCAGACCACGGGCGATCTCCCAGCGCCGCCCCCTGCGCCCGCGGGCGCCTGACCAGGAAGGAACGCATGCGATCGCTCATCGTCGGCACCGGGGCCTACTCGCCGGAGAAGGTGCTCACCAACGCGGACCTGGAGAAGCTGGTCGAGACGAACGACCAGTGGATCGTGGAGCGCACCGGGATCCGGGAGCGGCACGTGTCGCGCCCGGACGAGTCGACGGGCGACATGGCGCTCGCGTCGGCGCGGCGCGCGCTCGACATGGCCGGCCTTCGCCCCGAGGACCTGGAGCTGATCGTGCTGGGGACGGTCACCCCCGACATGCCGTGGCCCTCCACCGCCGCCCTGGTCCAGGGCCGGCTCGGGAACCGGAGGGCGTTCGCGTTCGACGTCTCCGCCGCTTGCGCCGGCTCGATCTACTCCCTCTCCATCGCCGACCGCTACGTCGCCAGCGGCGCCGTGAAGAACGCGCTCGTCCTCGGCGCCGACTCGCTGACGAAGATCGTGAACTGGAAGGACCGCAACACGTGCATCCTCTTCGGTGACGGCGCCGGCGCGATGGTGCTCGCGCCCACGGCCGACGAGCGGCGCGGCGTCCAGGCCATCCGCCTGCAGGCCGACGGCTCGCACTGGGGCATCCTGCACCAGCCCGCCCCCGGGTCGCGCCGTCCGCTCACGAAGGAGCTGGTGGAGCAGGGCGGGCACTACCTGTACATGGCCGGTCGCGAGGTCTACAAGTTCGCGGTGCGGGCGCTGGTCGAGGGGTGCCGCGAGACGCTCGCCGCCAACCACCTGGCTCCCGCCGACGTCACGCACGTCATCGCGCACCAGGCCAACAAGCGGATCCTCGACGCCACGCTGGAGCGGCTCGACATCCCCGCCGAGCGCTGCTGGACCAACCTCGAGCGGTACGGCAACACCTCGTCGGCCAGCCTCCCCACCACGCTCGACGAGGCGAACCGGGCCGGCCGGCTCCGGCCGGGGGACGTCATCCTGATGATGGCGATCGGGGCCGGCATGGCCTGGGGCACGGGGATCGTCCGCTGGTAGGAGGCGTGATGGGCAAGCTGGCCTTCATCTTCCCCGGGCAGGGCTCGCAGGCGGCGGGCATGGGCAAGGCGCTGGCGGAGGCATATCCGGCCGCCCGCGCCGTCTTCGAGGCGGTGGACGCCGCGCTGGGCGAGCCGCTCTCGCGGCTCTGCTTCGAGGGGCCCGACGAGCAGCTCAAGCTGACCGCCAACACGCAGCCGGCCATCCTGGCCGTCTCGGCTGCGGCGGCGGCCGTCCTGGCCGAGCGGGGGCTGACGCCCGACCTGGTCGCGGGGCACTCGCTGGGCGAGTACTCGGCGCTGGTGGCCGCCGGCGCCCTCGCGCCGGCCGAGGCGGCCCGCGCCGTGCGGGCCCGCGGCACGTTCATGCAGGAGGCCGTCCCGGCCGGCCTGGGCGCGATGGCGGCGGTGCTCGGCCTGGAGCCGGGCCGCGTGAAGGCCGTCTGCGAGGCGGTGGAGGCGGGGATCGGCAAGGTCTGCTCCCCGGCCAACTACAACGAGCCGGCCCAGACCGTCATCGCCGGCGACGCGGCGGCGGTGGAGCGCGCCGCGTCCGAGCTGAAGGCGGCGGGCGCCCGGCGCGTCCTGCCCCTGCCGGTCTCCGCCCCCTTCCACTGCGCGCTGATGGAACCGGTGAAGGCGCGGCTCGAGCCGGTCCTGCGCGCCATCCCGTGGCGCGAGCCCCGGGTGCCGGTGGTCACGAACGTCGAGGCCCGGGCGAACCGCGACCTCGGGCGGGTCGTGACGCTGCTGCTCGAGCAGGTCACCTCGCCCGTCCGCTGGATCGAGTGCGTGGAGGAGCTGGTCCGCCTCGGCGTCACCCGCATGGTGGAGGTCGGCCCCGGGAAGGTGCTCTCCGGCCTGGTGCGCCGCGTCGACCGCAACGTCGAGGTGCTGAACGTCGAAGATCCTGCGACGCTGGAGAAGGCGGTCGCGGTATGGAAGGGTGCCTAGCATGTTCGACTTCGGCGGCAAGGTGGCGCTCGTCACGGGCGGGTCGCGTGGCATCGGCCGCGCCGTCGCCGTGGCGCTGGCCCGCGGCGGGGCGCGTGTGGTCGTCAACTACGCGGGCAACGAGGCGGCCGCGCAGGAGGCGGCCGCCGCCTGCGAGAGGGCCGGCGCCCCGGAGGTGAAGCTGCTCCGGTTCGACGTCTCCGATCCGGCCGCCTGCGCGACGGCCGTGGACGAGGTGGTGGGCGCCGCGGGGGGGCTCCACGTCCTCGTCAACAACGCCGGGATCGCGCTCGACCAGCTCGTGATGCGGCTCAAGGACGCCGACTGGCGCCGGCAGCTCGACGTGAACCTCTCGGGCGCCTTCCACCTCATCCGCGCGGCCGCCCGGCCGATGATGAAGCAGCGCGCCGGCGCCATCGTGAACCTGACGAGCGTGGTGGGGGAGATGGGGAACGCGGGCCAGGCCGCCTACTCGGCCACGAAGGCGGGCCTCATCGGGCTCACGAAGTCGGTCGCCCGGGAGCTGGCCAGCCGCGGCATCCGCGTCAACGCGGTCGCGCCCGGCTTCATCGACACCGACATGACGGCGGGCCTGCCCGGAGAGGCCCGGAGCAAGATGCTGGAGACGATCCCGCTGGCGAGGCTCGGCAGCGCGGACGAGGTGGCGAACGTCGTCGCGTTCCTGGCGAGCGACGAGGCGTCGTACGTGACCGGAGAGGTGGTCCGCGTCAACGGCGGCATGTACATGTAGCCGGATTCCCCGGCGACAACCCCGAGCTGCAAGGAGGAGCACCGTGACGGCAACGAACGTTGAGGCGAAGGTGAAGGGCATCATCGCCGAGCAGCTGGGCGTGTCCGAGGAGGAGATCAAGATCACCTCCAGCTTCATCGAGGACCTCGGCGCCGACTCGCTCGACATCGTCGAGCTGGTGATGGCGATGGAGGAGGAGTTCGAGGTCGAGATCCCGGACGAGGAGGCGGAGAACATCAAGACCGTCCAGGACGCGGTGAACTACATCAACACGCACAAGAAGTAGTCGCCGGACGGCGGCGGATCGGGCAGCGAGGAGCGGCCGCGCCGCCCCGGCGCGGACGGCCGGGGCGGGGTCGCGCCCCTGCCTCGTGCGTGGCACGGGAGGAGAGGAGCGCATCATGTCGAGACGGCGCGTGGTCGTCACCGGGCTGGGGATCGTCTGCCCCGTCGGGATCGGGGTGGAGGAGACCTGGCGCGGGATCGTGGCCGGCAAGAGCGGCATCGGCCCCATCACGCAGTTCGACGCATCGACCTTCCCCACCCGCATCGCCGGCGAGGTGAAGGGCTTCGAGGCCGAGCGGTACATGGAGAGGCGGGAGGTGCGCAGGAACGACCGCTTCATCCACTTCGCCATGGCCGCGAGCGACATGGCGGTCGGCGACGCCGGGCTGGACATGGGCCGCGAGGCCCCGGAGCGCGTCGGCGTCGTGATCGGCGCCGGGCTGGGCGGGCTCGCCACCATCGAGGAGGTCCACAGCGTCCTGCTCGAGCGGGGCGTCCGCAAGATCTCGCCCTTCTTCATCCCGTCGCTCATCGTGAACCTGGCCCCCGGGCAGGTCAGCATGAAGTACGGCATGAAGGGGCCGAACTACTCGCCCGTCTCGGCGTGCGCGACCGGCAACCACTCGCTCGGCGACGCGATGATGCTCATCGAGCGCGACATGGCCGACGTGATCGTCGCCGGCGGGGCCGAGGCGACCATCACGCCGCTCGGCATCGGCGGGTTCTGCGCCGCGCGCGCCCTCTCGGAGCGCAACGACGCCCCGGAGAAGGCGAGCCGACCCTTCGACCGGGGCCGCGACGGCTTCGTGGCCGGTGAGGGGGCGGGCATCCTGGTGCTGGAGGAGTACGAGCACGCTCGCCGCCGCGGGGCGCGCGTCTACTGCGAGCTGGCCGGATACGGCGCCACCGCCGACGCGAACCACATCACGGCGCCCGCGCCGGAGGGCGAGGGCGGGCAGCGAGCGATGCGCATGGCGCTTCGCGACGCGGGCCTCGCGCCCGAGCAGGTGGGCTACGTCAACACGCACGGCACCTCCACGCCGCAGGGCGACATCGCCGAGTGCCAGGCCATCAAGAAGGTCTTCGGCGAGCACGCGCGGCGCGGGCTGGCCGTCTCCTCGACCAAGTCGATGACCGGGCACCTCCTGGGCGCGGCCGGTGGGGTCGAGGCGGTGTTCAGCGTCCTCGCGCTCACCACCGGCGTGCTCCCGCCGACCGTCAACGTCGACGAGCAGGACCCCGAGTGCGATCTGGACGTGGTGCCGAACGCCGCGCGGGAGCAGCGCGTCGACGCCGTCCTGTCGAACAGCTTCGGCTTCGGCGGGACGAACGCCGTCGTCTGCCTGAAGCGGGTGTAGCGAGGGCGGCCATGGGCGAGCGGATCGTCGCGGGATCGGACCACGCCGGGCTCCGGCTCGGCGCGGAGGCGGTGCGCGTCGCGCGCGAGAGCGGGTTCGAGGTCGAGGACCTGGGGCCCTTCTCGGGCGACAGCGTGGACTACCCGGACTACGCGCGCCAGGTGGCCGAGGCGCTGGCCGCGGGGCGGGCCCGCTTCGGGATCCTGGTGTGCGGCACCGGGATCGGCATGTCGATCTCCGCCAACAAGGTGAACGGCATCCGGGCCGCGCACTGCGGCACCGAGTACGACGCCCGGATGGCGCGTGCGCACAACGACGCCAACGTGCTCTGCCTGGGCGAGCGCACGGTCGGGCTCGGCCTGGGCGCCGCCATCGTGGCCGCCTTCCTCGCGCAGCCCTTCGAGGGCGGTCGCCACCAGCGGCGCATCGACAAGATCTCGGGGATGGAAGGGGAATGACCATGATGTCCAGACAGCCGCTCGCGGTGGCCGATCCCGAGGTCCACCGGCTCATCCGGGAGGAGACGCGCCGGCAGGCGGAGGGCCTGGAGCTCATCGCCAGCGAGAACTTCGTGTCGCCGGCGGTGCTGGAGGCGCTGGGGTCCACCCTGACCAACAAGTACGCCGAGGGGTACCCGGGCAAGCGGTACTACGGCGGGTGCGAGGTGGTGGACCAGGTCGAGCAGCTCGCCATCGACCGGGCGCGCGAGCTCTTCGGCGCCGACCACGCCAACGTGCAGCCGCACTCCGGATCGCAGGCCAACATGGCGGCCTACTTCGCGCTGGCGCCGCCCGGGTCGACGCTGCTCGCCATGAGCCTGAACTTCGGCGGGCACCTGACCCACGGCTCGCCGGTGAACTTCTCGGGCAGGCTCTACCAGATCGTCCCCTACGGCCTGCGGCAGTCGGACGAGACGATCGACATGGACGAGGTGGCGCGGCTCGCGCGCGAGCACCGCCCGAAGGTCCTGGTCGTGGGCGCGAGCGCCTACCCGCGCACGCTCCACTTCGACCGGTTCGCCGAGATCGCGCGCTCGGTCGGCGCCGCGGTGGTGGTGGACATGGCGCACATCGCCGGCCTGGTCGCGGTCGGGCTGCACCCCTCGCCGGTGCCGCACGCCGACATCGTGACGACGACCACGCACAAGACGCTGCGCGGGCCGCGGGGCGGCATGATCCTGGCGCGGCAGGCGCACGCCAGGGCGCTCAACTCGCAGATCTTCCCCGGCATCCAGGGCGGGCCGCTCGAGCACGTCATCGCCGCCAAGGCGGTCGCCTTCGGCGAGGCGCTCCGCCCCGAGTTCAAGGAGTACCAGCGCCGCATCCTCGAGAACGCGCAGGTGCTGGCGGAGGGGCTGGTCCGCTCCGGCCTTCGCCTGGTCTCGGGCGGCACCGACAACCACCTCATGCTGGTGGACCTCCGCCCCAAGAGGCTGACCGGCAAGGTGGCCGAGGAGGCGCTCGGGAAGGCGGGGATCACCGTCAACAAGAACATGATCCCCTGGGATCCGGAGAAGCCGATGACCACCTCCGGGATCCGCATCGGCACGCCGGCCCTCACGACGCGGGGCATGGGCGCCCGCGAGATGACGCTGGTGGCGGCGCTCATCGGGCGCGTCCTGGACGACCCCGGGAACGACGCGGCCCTGACCCGCATCCGCGGCGAGGTGCGGGAGCTCTGCCAGCACTTCCCGATGTACCAGGGGATGTTCTAGGCTGCGGGCCCGCCCGCGGGCGCCCGCCATGCGCTGCCCCTACTGTGCCCACCTCGAGGATAGGGTCGTCGACTCGCGAGAGGCGCAGGAGGGCCAGATCACGCGGCGCCGGCGCGAGTGCCTGGGCTGCGGCCGGCGCTTCACGACCTACGAGCGCATCGAGGACGTCCTGCCGCACGTCGTGAAGAAGGACGGCCGGCGCGAGCCGTTCGATCGGCGGAAGATCCTGGAGGGGCTGCTGCGCGCGTGCCAGAAGCGGCCGATCTCGCGCGAGCAGATCGACGACCTGGTCTCGACGGTGGAGCGGCGGGTGCAGGAGATGGGGGAGCGCGAGGTGGCGAGCCACGTGGTGGGGGAGGCGGTCATGGAGCGCCTGCGCGCCCTCGACGCGGTGGCCTACGTGCGCTTCGCGTCGGTCTACCGCGCCTTCGCCGACGTGGGCGAGTTCATGAGCGAGCTCGAGGTCCTCGCGCGGCGCGAAGGGAAGTGAGGGAGGGCCCGTGACCTCGCCGGTCCAGGTGGAAGCCCGATGACCCGGCACGGCCCGCGTCCCCGTCGGACCGTGGACGCCGCCGCCGCGGAGCGCTTCATGCGCCTCGCGGTGGCCGAGGCGGCGCAGGGCGTGGGCCGCACCCATCCCAACCCTGCCGTCGGGGCGGTGGTGGTGAGGGAGGGGCGCGTGGTGGGGCGGGGACACCACGCGCACGCGGGGGGACCGCACGCCGAGGTGGTGGCGCTGCGGGCGGCGGGGAGCGCCGCGCGGGGCGCGGATCTCTACACGACGCTCGAGCCGTGCGATCACTGGGGCAAGACTCCGCCCTGCAGCATCGCCATCCTGGAGGGCGGCGTGCGCCGGGTCTTCGTCGGATCGCGCGACCCGAACCCGGTGGTGAACGGGCGCGGCGTCGCGCGGCTCCGGCGCGCCGGCGTCGAGGTCGCCACCGGCGTCCTGCGGGAGGTCTGCGACGCCGTGAACGCGCCCTGGTTCCACTTCATCAGGACCGGACGGCCCTTCGTCACCCTGAAGGCCGCCGTCACGCTCGACGGCCGGATCGCGGCGCCGGGAGGGGACGCGCGCTGGGTCACCGGGCCGGCGGCCCGGGCCGAGGTCCACCGCCTGCGCGATCGCGTCGACGCCGTGCTCGTCGGCGCCGGGACGGCGCGGATCGACGATCCGCTCCTGACGACACGCCTCCCCGCGGGGCGGGGTCGTGACGCGGTGCGGGTGGTGCTCGACACCGGGGGCGTCGCGCTCCCGGACCGCCTCCGCGTGCTCCGCCCCCGCTCGAGCGCGCCGACCCTGCTGGCGACCGCCGTGGAGGGGCGCGCGGCGCGGCCGGGCGTGGAGATCCTCCGCTGCCGGGCCACGCGCGGCGGTCGCGGCGCCGGGCCGCGGGTCGACGTGATCGATCTGCTCCGGCGCCTCGGGCTGAGGGGCATCACGCACCTCCTCGTCGAGGGGGGAGCCGCCACCCACGCCTCCTTCCTGGCCGCCGGCGCGGTGGAGGAGATCGTGCTCTACGTGGCGCCCAAGATCCTGGGGGGCGGCACGCCCTGGCTCGACACCGCGGCGCCGGCGCGGATGGCCGACGCGCTCACCCTCTCGGGCGTCGAGGTGCGCAGGGTGGGCGACGACCTCGTGATCAAGGGACGGCCGCTCTTCGCTCGTGTCCGGCGGCGCCGCCGGAGATAGGTCGTCGCCACGGAAGGGCTTGGTCAAGCTGACGATCTGGGGCTAGGATTCGCCGCGCGGATGTTCACGGGACTCGTCTCGGACATGGGAACGGTCGAGCGCGTCGCCCCTCGGCAGGGGGGCGTTCGTCTCACCTTGCGCCCGCGCCTCCTCGAGGTGGACGCGCTGCGCCTGGGCGAGAGCATCGCCTGCTCCGGGTGCTGCCTCACGGTGGCTGAGCGGGGAGGCGGCCTGGTCTCGTTCGACGCCGTTCCCGAGACCCTCTCTCGTACCACCATCGGGTCATGGCGGCCGGGGACGACCGTCAACCTGGAGCGCGCGCTGGCGCTGGGCGACCGGCTGGGCGGTCACATCGTGGCCGGCCACGTGGACGCGGTGGCGGCGGTGCTCGCGCGCGTGCCGGAGGGGCAGGGCGCACGCCTGACGGTGGCGCTCCCCGCCGCCGTCGCCGCGCTGGTGGCGGAGAAGGGGTCGGTGGCCGTGGACGGCGTGTCGCTCACGGTGGCGCGCGCGCTGCGGGACCGGTTCGAGCTGGCGCTCATCCCGGAGACGCTCGCCCGCACCACGCTCGGCGCGGCCGGGCCGGGCACGCTCGTCAATCTGGAGGCCGACGTGGTCGCACGTCACGTGGCCCGCCTGGTCGAGGTGGGCGCCGCCCCGGCCGGGCTCGACGGTGCGGCCCTGGCGCGCTGGGGCTACGGCGGGGGAGCGGCATGAGAGAGCGGTCACACGCCGAGCACGCGGTGGCGCGCATCGAGGCCGCCATCGACCGGATCCGGCGCGGCAAGATGGTGATCCTCGTCGACGACGAGGACCGGGAGAACGAGGGCGACCTCTGCATCGCGGCGGAGAAGGTCACCCCCGAGGCGATCAACTTCATGGCGAGGTACGGCCGAGGGCTGGTCTGCCTCGCGCTGACGGAGGAGAAGGTCCGGCAGCTGCGCCTCCCGCTCATGGTGGAGGAGAACGCCAACACCTCCAACTTCGGGACCGCGTTCACGGTCAGCGTCGAGGCCGCCAAGGGCGTCACCACCGGCATCAGCGCCCGCGACCGCGCGCACACCGTCCGCACCGCCGTGCGGGACGACGCCCGGCCAGAGGATCTGGCGCGGCCCGGCCACGTCTTCCCCCTGCGCGCCCGCCAGGGGGGCGTGCTCGTGCGCGCCGGCCAGACGGAGGGCTCGGTCGACCTGGCGCGGCTCGCCGGCCTCAAGCCGGCCGCGGTCATCTGCGAGGTGATGAGCGACGACGGCACCATGTCGCGGATGCCCGACCTGGAGAAGCTCGCCAAGGCCTTCGACCTGCTCATCGTCTCGGTGGCCGATCTCATCGCCTATCGGATGATGAAGGACACGCTGGTCCGCCGCGCCGCCCAGGCGCCGCTGCCCACGGCTCACGGCCTCTTCACGGCGGTCGCCTACGAGAACGACGTCGATGCGTGCCAGCACGTGGCGCTGGTGCGGGGGACGTGGAAGGACGACGACGCGGTGCTGGTGCGCATGCACTCGAAGTGCCTCACCGGCGACGTCTTCTCGAGCCAGCGCTGTGACTGCGGCGCCCAGCTGCAGGCCGCGCTCCGGCAGATCGCGGCGGCGGGGAAGGGCGTCCTCGTCTACCTCGACCAGGAGGGCCGCGGCATCGGGCTCGTCAACAAGCTGAAGGCCTACAACCTGCAGGACCAGGGCTTCGACACCGCCGAGGCCAACGTGAAGCTCGGCTTCAAGCCGGACCTGCGCGACTACGGCATCGGCGCGCAGATCCTCCGGGATCTCGGTGTCCGTCGCATGCGGCTCCTCACGAACAACCCGAAGAAGATCGTCGGGCTCGAGGGGTACGGCCTGCAGGTCGCGCAGCGGGTCCCCATCGAGACGGCGCCCAACCCGCGCAACCGCGCCTACCTGGCCACGAAGCGGGACAAGATGGGGCACCTGCTCACGCTCGTCGCCTCGCCGGCCGCCGCGCGGAGCCGGCAGCCCGCGCGCCGGCCGGCGGCGCCGTCGAAAGGAAGGAAGCGATGAACGTCCACGAGGGATCGCTGGTCGCGACGGGGCTGCGCTTCGCGGTGGTCGTGTCGCGCTTCAACTCGCTCGTGACCGAGCAGCTGCTTGGCGGCGCCGTCGACGCCCTGCGGCGTCACGGCGCCGACGAGGCGTCGATCGACGTCTACCGGTGCGCGGGGACCTTCGAGCTGCCGGCCCTGCTCCGGCGGGTGGCCGCCACCGAGCGGTACGACGGGGTGCTGGCGCTGGGCGCCATCATCCGGGGCGGCACGCCGCACTTCGAGTACGTCGCGGCGGAGGCCACCAAGGGAGTCGGCGTGGTGGCGCTCGAGGCCGCCTGCGCGGTGGCCATGGGCATCCTCACCTGCGACACGCTCGAGCAGGCGCTGGAGCGGGCCGGGGTGAAGGCCGGCAACAAGGGCGCCGAGGCGGCGGTCGCCGCCATCGAGCAGGCGAACGCCTTCAAGGGACTTCGGTCCGCCGCGCGCCCGGGGACGCGCGGCGGGTAGGCGGCGATGGCGCAGGCCAAGCGCACCAAGGCCCGCGAGCGCGCGGTCCAGGCGCTCTACCAGATCGACGTGGCCGCGACCGACCTCGACGAGGCGCTCGCGCGGTTCTGGAAGAGCTTCGAGCCGGTGGACCGTGAGGTGATGGAGCTCACGGAGCAGCTGGTCCGTGGCGTCGCGCGGGAGCGGCGCGCCATCGACGAGGCCATCGAGGCGGTCTCGACCCACTGGCGGATGGATCGCATGGCGCGCGTCGACCGCAACGTCCTGCGGCTGGCCACGCACGAGCTGCTGCACCGGCCCGACGTGCCGGTGAAGGTGGTGATCAACGAGGCGATCGAGCTCGGCAAGAAGCACGGAAGCGAGAGCTCGGGAGCCTTCGTCAACGGCGTGCTCGACCGCATCGCAGCCGCCTTGCCCGCCGCGCGCCGCGGCGAGGCGGGCGGCGGGGACTGAATGCCGGCCCTGACGCGGGTCGAGACCGCGGAGCTGGGGCTGGCCGCCCTCGACGCGCTCGACGTCGACGCGCTGGCGGTCTTCGTCGGCCCCGAGCGCCCGCTGCAGGGGCTCGCCGGGTACGCAGACTGGCGCCTCTGCGGGCTCCTCTCGCGGGCCATCCGCGACGGCACCTACGGCCCCGAGGCCGGGGAGGCGCTCCTCCTCCCCTCCGGCGGGCGCATCGCCGTGCCGCGCATCTTCTGCTTCGGCGTCCCCACCGCTCCCCGGGACGAGGCGGCCTTCGAGCTCCAGTGCCGGCGCCTGTGCCAGGCGTTGCACCGGGCGGGCAGCAGGCAGTGGGCGGGCGCCTTCCCGGCGCTGCCGTCCGGCGTGGCGCTGCCCGAGGCCTGGCTCTTCCTGCAGGCGCTGGCGCCGGTCGCGCCGCGGCGGGTGGTCCTGCTCGGTGACGCCCGCGGGCTACAGCGCGACCTGGCCGCAGCGCGCGAGGCGCTGGGCGCCGACGCCATCGAGGTGGTCCCGCACGTCGCGCGCGTGGAGATGCCGTCGCGCGCCGCCGGCTTGCCCCGTGGCGGCTCCGTGGTACGATAACCGCGCCTCCTTCTTGGAGATTCTGGGGGCGTGCCGATGGCAGACCGCCCGTTCCAGAAGGCGCTGACCGAGTTCCTCTCGGAGGCGCAGGAGATCATCGACGCGCTCGACCGCGGCCTGCTCCGCCTCGACGACACGCGCCACGGGCAGGAGGCCGATCCCGACACCCTGAACGCGGTCTTCCGCGCGGCCCACTCGCTGAAGGGCCTGGCGGCGATGTTCGGCGTGGAGCGGATGACCCGTCTCGCGCACGCCCTGGAGGATCGGCTCGACCAGGTCCGCATGGGGCGGCGGCAGCTCGACGCGGCGACGCTCGACGTGGTGCTGGCCGCGCCCGGGCTCTTCGCGCGCATCGTCGCGGAGGAGGCGGCGCAGGCCCCCGCCCAGACCACCGAGGCGGCCGACCAGCTCGCGACACGGCTGCTGGAAGTGGAGGACGCGCCGGCGCGCCCGGGCCCCGCAGAGCTCGGGCTCGCCCTGGACGACGCGGTCCGGGGCGTGCTGACGGAGTACGAGGAGCACCGGCTGCGCGTCAACGTCGCGCGCGGCCTCCACGTCTACCGCGTCCGCGTCGCGTTCGACCTGGCCACCTTCGACACCGGGCTGGAGCGGCTCAAGGCGTCGCTGAAGCCGCTCGGGGAGGTGGTGTCGACGCTGCCCTCCTCCGACGCGGTCGACCCGTCGGCGCTGGCGTTCGACGTGCTCGTCGCCAGCGCGGAGGGCGCCGAGCGGCTGCGGGCCGCGGCGGGCGCGTCCGCGGCGGTGGAGATCATCCCCCGCCGCGCGCCCGGGACCGCCTCGCGGGCGGGGACGCCGCCGCCCGGGGAGGAGCCGCCGCGGGAGGCGACGCCGGGCAGCCGCTCCCCGGCGCCGCAGGCCGACGCCCCGGAGGGCGAGGCCTCGCTGCGATCGGTGTCCCGGGCCGTGCGCGTGGACATCGCCAAGCTCGACCGCCTCATGAACCTGGTGGGCGAGCTGGTGCTGGTGAAGACGAGCCTGCTCCGCATCGCGGAGCGCCTGCGCGCCGGCGATCGCTCCACGACGCTCGGGCTGGAGCTGCACCGCGAGACGCGCAGCCTCGACCGCAAGGTGACCGAGCTGCAGGGCGGCGTGCTCGAGGTCCGGATGGTGCCGCTCGGCCAGCTCTTCGACAAGCTGGGGCGGATGGCCCGCAAGCTGGCGCGCGACCTCGACAAGCAGGTCGAGCTCGAGATCCAGGGGAGCGACGTCGAGCTCGACAAGCTCATCGTGGAGGAGCTCTCCGATCCGCTCATGCACCTGGTCCGCAACGCGCTCGACCACGCCCTCGAGCCTGGTGACGTGCGCGCGCGCGCCGGCAAGCCGGCCGCGGGGCGCATCACCCTCTCGGCCGCCCAGCGCGGCAACCACGTCGTGATCCGGGTCGAGGACGACGGCGCCGGCATCGACGAGGCCCGGATCCGCCAGGTGGCCGTCGCGCGGGGGCTGGTGCCCGCGGAGACGGTCGCCCAGCTCTCGCACCGCGAGCTCATGAACCTGATCTTCATCCCGGGGTTCTCGACCGCGCCGCGCGTGACCGCGCTCTCCGGCCGTGGCGTGGGGATGGACGTGGTGAAGAGCAACGTCGCCGCCATGAGCGGGGTGATCGACCTCCACACCGAGGCCGGTCGCGGGACGCGCTTCGAGATCACGCTCCCGGTGACGCTCGCCATCCTGCGCGCGCTGATCGTCTCGTCGGCGGGGCGGACCTACGCGCTCCCGCTCAACGCGGTGCTCGAGATCGTGACCGCCGACCCCACCGAGGTGCGCACCGTCGAGCTGCGCGAGGTGATGACCGTCCGCGGCTCGACCCTGCCGCTGGTCCGCCTGAACCGCTTCCTCGGCACGCCGGGCGGCGGCGAGGGGCCGCTCCACGTGGTCGTGGTCGGGCTGGCGCAGGCGCGGATCGGCATCGTGGTGGACGGGCTGCTGGGCCAGCAGGACGTGGTCGTGAAGCCGCTCGGGCGCGCGCTGGCCGGCGTCCGCGGGATCGCCGGCGCGACGGACCTCGGCAACCGGCGCACCGTGCTCGTGCTCGACGTGACCGGCATCGTCGAGGAGACCGCGGAGCGTCCCGCACCGCTCCCCGCGCCGGCCGGCTAGCGCGGCGGGGCTGCCGTGGGCGTGGCGCCGACCTCGGGCGCGGATGTGGGCGGGGCTGCCACGCCGGCCGGGTCGGCGGCTCGGCGGTCGCGCCGGCTCGGGCTAGACTCGACGGCGCATGGACCTCGTGCGGATCCCCCTCCTGGACGGCCAGCGCGCGCTCGGGCCCGAGACCGGCGCGGAGGGCCCGATCGTCCCCGCGCGCGCCGGCGCGTCCCCGCGCACCCTCCCGGCCGGCGCCGGGGAGGAGGATCCTCTGGACGAGTTCTTCTGGCGCGCGGACGAGGTCGCGCCGACGCTGCCGGACCTGATCGCCACGTCCGAGCTGCCCGGCCCCGCGGAGGCGCCCGAGGAGCGCCGGCAGTGGCTGACCTTCCGCCTCCGGGAAGAGGTCTACGCGCTCGAGATCCACCACGTGCGGGAGATCCTCAAGGCGCCGCCGCTCACCGAGGTCCCGCGGGCGCCCGCGCACGTCCTGGGTGTCATCATGAACCGCGGGGAGGTGATCACGGTCGTCGATCCGCGCGCGCACCTCGCCCTCCCCCGCCGCGAGCCCGATCCGCGGTGCCGGATCCTGGTGTGCGACGGCGCGGACGGCTCGCGCGGCCTGCTGGTGGACGCGGTCTCGCACGTCGCCTGGCTGGGCGCCTCCGACGTTGAGGGGCGGCCGGCCAGCATGCGTGGCCCGGGCGCGGAGTGCATCCAGGGCATCGGCCACGATCACGGCCGCCTCTACGTCCTCCTCGACGCGGCCGCGCTGCTGGCCGATCCCGCCGGCCCGGATGGCGAGGAGGCGCGCGCGTGAACGCCCTCACCCCCCCGCGCGAGCCCGGCGGCGCCAAGGTCGAGCTGTGCGCCTTCCGGGTGGGTGACGAGGAGTACGTGATCGATCTGCGGCGGGTCCGGGAGATCGTGCACGCGGGGCCGATCACCCCGGTGCCACGGGCCCCGCCCGGCGTCGAGGGCGTGATGAGCCTGCGCGACAGCGTCATCCCGGTCGTCGACGTGCGGAAGCGGCTCGGCGTGCGCCCGCGCGCCGGCGGTCGCCCCAAGGTGCTGGTGGTGGACGTCGCCGGCCGCGTGCTCGGGCTGGTGGTGGACGGCGTGCTGGAGGTGGTGCGCACCACGCGCGAGCACCTGGGGCCGCCGCCGGTGCGGACGGCGGCGGGCCTGCGCCTGTTCCTCGGCGTGTGCGGTCCGCGGGAGCCCCGGCCGGCGGCCGCGCGCGCCTTCGCGGCCCGATCCGGTCGCAAGCTCCGCCTGCTGCTCAACGTGAAGGCGCTGCTCGAGCCCGGCGGCCGCGTCGAGGAGCGGCCCTTCGCCTCGAGCACCGGATGAGCACCCCGCGCGCGCGCGACCGCGGGCCGACGATCACGCCCGACGAGTTCCTCGCCCTGCGCGAGCTGATCAACCGCCACTGCGGCCTCTCCTTCGGCGACGACGTCGACTACCTCTTCCAGGCGCGCCTCGCCCCCCGCGTCCGGCACCACGGCCTCGGGGGCTTCGCGGCCTACCGGCGGCTGCTCCTCGAGGATCCGCGCCGCACCGAGGAGCTGGAGGCCGCCGTCGCGGCGCTCACGACGCACGAGACCTACCTGCACCGCCAGCCGGGTCAGCTGCGCGCCTTCGCGGAGCGCCTCCTGCCCGCGCTGGCCGAGCGGAACCGGCGCCAGCGCCGCCTCCGCGTCTGGAGCGCCGGCTGCGCGACCGGGGAGGAGGCGTACACGGTGGCCATCCTGGTGGCGCGCAGCGGGCTCTTCGAGGGGTGGGACGTGCAGGTCCTCGGCACCGACCTCGTCCGGGGGGTGCTGGAGGTGGCGCGGGCCGGGGCGTACGGCGAGCAGGCGTTCCGCACGCCCGAGGCGCAGTCCCTGCGCCCCTGGTTCCGGCGCGACGGCGCCCGGTGGTTGGTGCGAGACGAGGTGCGCCGGATGGTCCGCTTCGCGCGGCTGAACCTGCTCGATCGGCGCGGCGCGGCCGTGCTCGGCGTGGTGGACGTGATCTTCTGCCGGAACGTGCTCATCTACCTCGATCGGGCCGCCCGCAGGCGGGTCCTGGGCACCCTCGCGGGCCGCCTGCGGAGGGGCGGGTTCCTCCTCCTCGGCCACTCGGAGTCCCTCCGGGCGCCCGGCGACGAGTTCGAGCGGTTCCCGCTCGGGGACGACCTCGCCTACCGCAAGGCCGGCGACCGTCGTAAGCTGGCCCCGCGCCCGTGACCGACCCCGCCGCCAGGACCACCTCGCCGCCTGCCGGGCCGCTGCGCGTCCTCGTGGTGGACGACTCCGCGAAGGCGCAGGACGCCCTGGTCGACATGATGGCCGGCGACCCCTCGCTCGAGGTGGTGGGGCGCGCGGCCGACGGCGAGGAGGCCCTGCGGCAGGCGCTCGCGCTGCAGCCGGGCTGCGTCTGCCTCGACCTGCAGATGCCCCGCATGGACGGCTTCACGTTCCTGCGGGTCCTCATGGCGCGCCGGCCGACGCCGGTGGTGGTCGTCTCCTCGAGCTCGCGCAAGCAGGAGGTCTTCAAGGCGCTCGAGCTGGGCGCGGTCGAGTTCGTCGCCAAGCCCGATGTGCACGACGAGGAGGGCGATCTGGCCACGATCCGCGAGGACCTCCTCCGGAAGCTGGCGGCCATCCGCGCCCTGCGCCCGTGCCCCACCCTCGAGCCCCGCGCCGCGGCCTCCGGGGAGCAGGCGGCTCCCGCGCGCGCGGCGGCGCCGGCCGATGGGCCGGCGGTCGCGGGCGAGGCGACCCGCATCGCG
>JAJYHA010000331.1 GCA_021784995.1 Myxococcales bacterium | reverse complement strand
CGCGCGCCGCTACGACGGGTCGGGTTCCCCCTCGGCGTCCGCCAGGAGCCGCGCGACGTGCGCGGCGGCCGCCTCGCCGTCGTCTCCGGGGGCGATCACGACGTCGGGGTGCGCCGGCACCTCGTACTCGACGCCCACGCCGGGGAGCAGGGGCGCCTTGCCGGCCCGCGCCAGCGCATAGAGCCCCTTGGCGTCCCTGCGCTCGCACTCCTCGAGGCCGGTCGCCAGGTACACCTCCAGGAAGCGGGGCGCGAGCTCTCGCGCCCGGGCCCGGTGCGCGCGCCGGTGAGCCGTCGCCGCCACGAGCACGAGGGCCCCCTGCGCGGCGAGCAGCGCCGCGAGCCGCGCCAGCGTCTCGTAGAACGCGTCGCGCTCCGCGGGCCAGTGCCCCGGTGCGGGCACCAGCGCCGCCCGCACCTCGTCGCCGTCGAGGCGCAGCGCGATCCGGCCCCGCGCCCCGAGCGCCGCGCGCACCCGCGCCGCCGCCGTCGACTTGCCGGAGGAGGGGAGGCCGGTGAACCAGACCACGGCGCCGGCCCCGCGCGCCGGGCTCCCGGCCCCGCCGCGGACCGGCCTCTGCGGACCGCCGCTCAACGGAAGATCTCCTCGGCCCAGGCCGGCTCGAAGCGGGCCGCCCCCAGCGCGCGCTCGGCCAGCGAGAGGAGCGCGTCCCGGCCGCCCGGCGAGAGGCCGGGGTAGAAGCGCGGACAGCAGATCACCAGGGCGCGCCAGGCGAGGAAGGGCGCCGCCACCTCGAGCAGCGCGCCGTCGCCGCTCCCGTCCTGGTAGGCGTCCCAGAAGCGCCGCCAGAGCGGACCGAGGCCGCGCGGCCACGCCGCCCGCCGGTCGAGCGCGAAGAAGACGTAGTTCACGGCGAGCGCCGTGACGTCGTCGGCCGGGTCGCCCTCGCAGCCGCGGCTCGCGTCGAGGAGCGTGAGCGCGTCGCCCGGGCCGAAGAGGACGTTGAAGGGGTGGAAGTCGCCGTGCGTGCGCGCGAGCCGCGCCTCGCGCCCGCGGAGGCGCCAGCGCCAGGCGAGGCACGAGCGCTCGATGGCCTCGAGCCGCGCGGGGGGTGCCGACGGCACGTCGGTCCCGTAGGCGTCGACCACGCCGAGGATCCCCTCGCCGTGGCCCACGAGGTCGCGGAGGGCGCGGCGCCAGCGGACGGTACGCGACACGGCCGCGCTCCCGGGGTCGAGCCGGTGGAGCGCCACCAGCCACCGCGCCAGCCGATCGCAGCGCGCCAGGTCTCGGGCGGTCGCCTCCTCGCGCCGGGCCACCTCGCGGAGGTCCTCGGCGTAGGGCCGCCCCTCCGCCCAGGCCGTGACCAGGTAGGCCTCGCCCGCCCCGCGCAGCGAGCGGAGCGCGCCGTCCGGACGGATCGCGCCCACGTCGAGCGCCTCCACGTGGTCGGGAACGAGCGGGAACCCGTCGTGGGCGAGCACCAGCCCGGCCAGGCGGTCGGCCCGGCGATCGTGCCCGAACTCGCCGGGAGCCATGGTGCGGAACACGATCGACCGGGCGGCGCCCGAGGCCTCGCGCACCACGACGCGCAACGGCCGCCCGTAGCCCTCCACCTTGGCGGAAGGGCCGCCGCCGGGGTCGGGCCCCAGCGGCTCGCTCGCCTCGACGCGCGCGCCGGGCCAAAGCTCGCGGACCAGGGCCTCGAGGCCCGGAGGCACGGCCGCGGCGGTCATGCCGTGGCCTACCGCGGCGCGGCGCGCGGCCGCGTGTCGGAGCGCGCCTCGCTCGCGGCCCGTTTCATCCGGTACTGCGTGTCGTTCTTCTGCCGGTTGGCCGCCTTGCGGGACGACTTGCGGGAAGGCCGCGCACCGGGCGCGAGCTCGAGCGCGTAGGTGGCCTTGCGGCCCGCGCGCTGCGAGACGTTGTGCGCCACCTCCCCGCTCCCGTCGGCACGCCCGTGCGGCCGTGGCACGGTCTTCTGCCGCTTCGGGCCCGAGCGCTGGTCCTGGTAGCGAAACCACTCGGCCTTGGTCGCCATGCCGACCTCGCGTCGACGCGGACTGCGTCCAGGTCGAGCCTGCGCGCCGCGGGAGCACCGGGCAAGCGTCGAACGGACACACCCCCGCACGGGCGGCGATGTGGAAGAGATGGCGCTCCTCTGCCCGGAAGGGCTGGTGTCGTACCCTGAACATGGTACTTGTCCACTCTTTCCACGCTCTTGTGCACAGCGTGGGTGACGCCCCCCTCGCCCTCCCCTGCACCGTGGCGCGCGGGCGCGCTTCGGCCCCGCGCGCACGTTATGTCCCCGCGCCATGGAGGCGCGATGAGGACGGCGATGGTCGTGACGGGAGTGGTGCTGGCGCTGGCGGCCGCGCCGGCGCGTGCGCAGCGCAGGGGCGAGGGCTCCCACGGGGGGTGGCCCGACACCGAGCCCTCGACCCGGAGCGCGGGGCCGGCGGAGGAGTCGGCCTACGCCCCCACCGGCGATCTCCCGCTCTCTCCCCGGCACGGGATGATGGGCGCGCCGGGGGCCGCACCGGACGCCTACGGCCCGTCGCGCCTGGGGGCCCACGGGGAGGGGCTGGTGGCGCCCTCCCCCGGGGTGGCCCGGTCGCCCTCCGGCCCGGAGGAGGTCACCGGCGGCTGGCGGGCGGGCGATCGCGTGCGGAGCGCCTCCTCGGCGGACGTGCGCGCCGCGCGCCAGCAGCAGGCCCCCGATCTCGAGTGGGCCTCGTCGCGCGCTCCGGCGCAACCCGGGGTCGAGCCGCAGGCGGCCGCGGGCGCGGAGGCCCGCGAGGGGCAGGCACTCCCGCCCCGCTGACCGCGCCGTCAGGCCGACGTCCGGTGCGTCTCCGGGGCGGAGGCGGGGCCCGGGACCACCGCGCCGGAGGTGGGCGGCGCGACGTCCACCGCGGGCGGGAGCACCGCCTCCTCCTCGAGGAGCACCACCGGCATCGGCCGCTCGCGCCCGGGGCTCCACTGCAGCAGATCGGCGTCGTGCCCCCGGACTCGCAGGAAGGTGTACTGCACGCGCTGGCGCGGGACGAGCACGTCGTGGGTGAAGACCGCCACCCATGTGCCCGTGTTGAAGTACCAGCCGGTGCCGCTGGCCCGCCGGATGGGCGCGACCACCTCCTCGTGCGTGTGGCCGAACGTCACGAGGGGCACGTCGAGCAGGGTGGCGATGCGCTCCGCGGCCGCCCGCAGCGGGCGCGGCGGCTCGTCACGGGGCACGCGGATGGCGGCCGCGACCAGCGCGACCGCTGCCAGCGCGCCGAAGGAGAGGTACAGGACGAGCGAGAGCAGCGCCTTCAGCCCGAACCCGACCTTCAGCGCCTCGATGGCGTGCGACGACGCGGTGAGGACCGCCAGGGCGACGACCGCCACCAGCAGCGAGCCCACCGCGAGCTTCAGCGCCTGCCGGAGCATGCCGCTGATGGCGTGGGCGGCGTCCTTGCCCTGGAGGCGCAGCGCGGCCACGGCGCGCAGGCGCTCGCCCAGGCCCGACCGCGCGGCCAGCTCCTCCAGCTCCGCGTCGTGCGCG
>JAJYHA010000063.1 GCA_021784995.1 Myxococcales bacterium | reverse complement strand
GCGGGGGGCGCGAGCGCCTCGCGGAGGGGCCCGCGGAAGGGCCCGCGCGGGCGCGGGCCGGGTCGACGGCGGCGGCCGCCCGCCGGCGCCGGTCAGGCCTCCCGGCCGAAGAGCAGCAGCACGAACGGCTTGTCCGGCGGCCGGCAGAAGACGTGGACGTGATCGCCCGGCTCGATCACCGTGCCGCCGCGCGCCGGCACCAGCCGGTGGCCCCGGACCAGGAGCAGGATCGAGGCCCCCTCGGGGAAGGGCAGGTCGCGCAGCGCCGTCCCCGAGACGGCGCTCTCCGGCTCGATGAAGAAGGAGAGGATCTCCCCGTCCACCGGCAGCCGGGACATGATCTCGAGCGTCGCCGGCGGTGGCGGATCGGCCCGCGAGGCGAGCCCCAGGGCCTGGACCGCCGCCCGGAGGGTCGCGCCCGGGACCAGCGCGTTCACCGCCACCACGAAGAAGACGATCTGGAAGATGCGCTCGGCGCCCGGCGCGTGGGCCAGCACCGGGAAGGTCGCCAGCACGATCGGGGAGGCGCCGCGCAGGCCGGCCCAGGCGATGAACGCCTGCTCGCGCGCGCGGAACCGGAAGGGGGCGAGCGAGAGGGCCACCGCCACCGGCCGGGCCACCAGGGCCAGCAGCAGGGCGATGCCCAGCCCCGGCCGCGCCACCGCCCAGAGCCGCGAGGGGAGCACCAGCAGGCCGAGGAGGACGAACATCCCGACCTGCGCCAGCCAGGCGATCGAGTCGTGGACCCGGCGCACCCCGGCCTGGTAGGGCAGGGCGCCGTTGCCGAGGATCAGGGCCGCCACGTACACCGCCAGGAACCCGCTCCCCTGCAGCACCGTGGCGGCGCCGTAGGTGGTGAAGGCGAGCGCCAGGGTGAAGACCGGGTAGAGCCCGCTGGCGGCGAGGCGCAGGCGCGGGAGCAGCGCGCGCCCCGCGGCGCCCGCCCCCAGGCCGACCGCCAGCCCGACCGTGAGCTGGACCGCCATCAGCCCCACCGCCGCCGCCACCGAGCTCCGCTGGCCGGTGAGGAGCTGGGTGAGCCCGAGCATCAGGACCACCGCCATCGGATCGTTGAAGCCGGCCTCGGTCTCCAGCACCAGCGCCACCCGGCGCCGCACCTTCACCCGGGCGCCGCGGAGCACCGAGAAGACGGCGGCGGCGTCGGTCGGCGAGACCACCGCGCCGAGCAGGAGCGCCTCCGGCCAGGGCAGCCCCAGCAGGCGCGCCGCCGCGGCGGCGAGCGCGGCGGTGACCAGCACCCCGAGCGTGGCCAGGGCCGCCGCCGGGCGCACCACCGCGCGGATGGAGGCGATCGGGGTGTTGAGCCCGCCGTCGAACAGGATCAGCACCAGCGCGGCGGTGCCGGCGCGGAAGGCGAGGGCGTAGTCGCCGAAGGAGATCCGCCCCAGCCCCTCGGTGCCGGCGAGCACCCCGACTCCCAGGAAGAGGAGCACCACCGGCAGCCCGAACCGGCTGGAGGCCCGGCTGAAGGCGGTGGAGAGCGCCACCAGCAGCCCGACGACCAGGAGCACGACACCGGTGGTGAGGGGCTCCGAGGTGATCACCCGCCGAGCTTACCCCGGAGGGGCCGCGGCGCCGCGGCCCCTGGCGGCGTCACCGCCGGAAGCCGGCGAGCGCGGCGCGGACGAAGCGGGACTTCACCTGCTCCGCCGCGACCAGCCGCGACGCCACCGGCAGCCGGGTGAGCGCCCGCACCGCGTGGTGCAGGAAGCGGGGCCAGGTCCCGGCGCCCTCGTCGAAGAGCAGGTCGGCCAGCCGCCCCCGCTCGATGGCCATGCGGACCATGCGCTCGACGGCGTCGGCGGGCACCGGCCGGGGCGAGCCCCCCGCCGCCATCTCGAGCGCCCCCTTGTGGCAGGCGGTGGCGCAGACCCCGCAGCCGATGCAGCGGGCCAGGTCGAACGCCGGGACCAGCGCGTTCCGGGGCGTCCCCTCCCGCCGCTCGGGCACCATCTGGATCGCCGCGACGGGGCAGGCCCGCGCGCAGCGGGAGCAGCCGCTGCAGGCGCCCGGGGCGTGGCGCGGCGCGAAGCCGCTCGGGTTCACCGAGGCCAACCCCCACCGGTTGGCGCCCTGCAGCTGCTCGCAGCAGCAGCCGCAGCAGTTGCAGACGAAGGTCGGTCGCCGCTGGACGTTGTCGGCGATCTGCACCAGCCCGGCCTCGCGCGACCGCGCCAGCAGCTCCAGCGCCTCGCCGCGCTCGACGGCGCGCCCGAAGCCCCGCCGGACGACGAACTCGGCGCCGCCATCGAGCGACAGGCAGGCGTCCATGGGGGCGCCGCAGGCCGTCCCGAGGTGCTCCGCCTTGTGGCGGCAGAAGCAGAGGGACACCGCCCAGGCGCGGGCGTTCCCCACCACCGCGGTGGCGCGCTGCCAGTCGAGGACCTCGGGGAGCGGCTCCTCGGCCAGGGCGGGCTCGTGGACCAGCGCGCGGCCGATGGTGGTGGCGCCGCCGAAGGCGTCGCGGGCGAAGGCGTCGTCCCCGTGGGTGTAGGCGTGGAGGGCGTCGGCCATGCGCTTCTTGGGGATCGAGTCCTTCGCGCGCATGAGCGAGTACTCGAAGAAGCCGACCACCGGCGGCGAGAGGAGCCAGGCGGTGCGCCCCGAGCGGCCGTGGACCAGGTCCATCACCAGCCCCTTGTCGGCCATGGCCTCGAGCCGGGGCCGCAGCGCCTCCGGGGCGATCCCCAGCCGGGCCGAGAGCCTCTCCAGCGACATGGGGCGGACCGGCAGGCGCGCCGCCAGCGCCGCCTCCTCCGGCGTGAAGAGGATCTCGAGGATCTCCCGCCAGCCCTCGCGGGCGACCGGATCCTCCGGCTCGGGGTAGGCGACCGGCCCGGCCTGGAGCCGATCGGCCAGCTCCCGGTACTGCTCCTTGAGGCGGCCGAGGTGTCCCATGGATCACGCCTACCACGCCGGGCGCGGCGCCGCCGGGCCGTTCACCGCTCCATCTCGACCCCGGTCGCCTCCACGAACCGCGACACCATGTTGTAGCCGGCGACGGTGCCGATGAGCTCCACCACCTGCCGATCGGGCAGGAGGGCCCGGACGCGCCGGAGCGTGCCCGGCGAGACCTGGACGCTCCGGGTCATCTCGTAGGTGAGGGCGAGGGTCGCCCGCTCCGCCTCGTCGAAGTGGGCCGCGTCGACCAGGGCCGCCTCGGGCGACCGCAGCGCCGCGAGCTGCTCGCGCGTCCCGCCCGCGGCGAGGAAGGGGGGCTCGTGCTGGCCCCACTCGTAGCCGGCGCGGTTGAGCGCCCCGACCGACAGGATCGCGAGCTCCCGCAGCCTCGCCGGGAGCGCGAGCTTCCCGCGGATCGCGCCGAAGAGGGCGTTCCAGCCCTCGGCGAGGGGCGGGCTCTGGAGGAGCACCCGGTCGAGGTTGAGCAGGCGACCGCCCTCCCGGCGCGCGCGGATCGCCGTCACCAGCGCGGGCGGAGCCCCCCGGCCGTCCTCCGGGAGGTAGGGGAGCCCGGTCCGGGTGAGGGC
>JAJYHA010000213.1 GCA_021784995.1 Myxococcales bacterium | reverse complement strand
GAGCCGTCGAACGCGGCCCGCCCTTCGGCGCGCAGCTTCTCCAGCGAGGCGAGGCAGCTCCGGGCCGCGACCGGCCACAGGAAGGCGGGCGTGTCCTGGTACGCGCGCGCCGTCACCTCGTCGAGCCTGCCGGGAGCGGCCAGCGCGGCGCGGACCATGGCCTCCCGCTCGCGCCGGTGGGCCAGGTACTCGTCCAGCTTGGCGACGGCGCCGAGCACCGGGGAGCCGTGCGCCGGGAAGAGCGTGCGGGGGCCGGCCTCGCGCAGCCGCTCCAGCGAGGCGAGGTAGACCGCCATGTCGCCCTCGGGGGGATCGATCACGATGGTCGAGAGCGTGGACACCATGTCGCCGGCCAGCAGGGCGCCGGTGCGCTCGTGCAGGAACGTCACGTGCCCGCGCGTGTGCCCCGGCGTGTGGAGGACGCGCCAGGCGCCGTGCAGCAGCGCCCCGTCCGCGAGCGGTGCGTAGGCGCCGGGCGCCATGCCGAGGCGCTCCGCCGTGGCGGGGTGTGCCCGCACCAGCAGCCGGTCCTCGCCGCCCGCCCCCGTCCCGCCCCGGCCGGCGCGCCGGAGCAGGGCCGCCACGCCGCCCACGTGGTCCACGTGGTGGTGCGTGAGCCACACCTCGCGCGGCGCGAGCCCCTCCGCTGCCAGGTCCGCCAGCACGCGCTCGAGCCGCTCCTGCTCCTCGGCGTGGGGCGAGCCGGGATCGACGAGGGCCAGGCCGCCGCCGCCCAGCTCGAGCAGCCAGCAGTTGGTGTGCGTGGCCGGCGGCAGCGTGGGGGTGCGCAGCGGGGCGAGGAAGATGCCGCGCTGGAACTCGATCCGGCGCGAGACGAAGGCCTCCACCGCGGGCGGGCTCCGCAGGAGATCGAGGCACGCGGGCGGCGCCGCGCGGGCCAGCGACTGGAGGCCCCAGAGGCTGGGTGGGTGGAGGAGCACCTCGCCCCGCCGCCAGCGCTCCAGCGCCTCGGCCGCCGCCACCCAGGCGCCGGAGCGGAGCTCGCCGGGCCAGACCGCCGCCTCGTCGCCCGGCGGGAGGTGCGCCAGGAAGAGGTGCGCGTCGTAACGGATGGGCAGGTGGGAGGGCGTGATCCAGCGGCCGGCCGGCGCGAGCTGCTCCCCGTCCACCGCGAGCCCGTGGCGCGCCAGGAAGTCGCCGAAGCGGAGCGTGCCCGCCAGGAGCGCGCGCCGGGCCTGCTCGCGCTCCTCCCGCGCCGGGCGCGCGCCCCGCACCAGCAGGATCCCGGTCTCCTCGAACGCCTCGCGCGCTGCGCAGGCCGCGAGCGCCGCCCGGGTGCCGTCCAGGCCGGGCACCGGCACCGCCGCGTCCTCCTCCTCCAGCCGGCCGCCCGGGAAGGCCTGGAACCCGCCCGCGAAGCGGAGCGGGCCCCGCTCCACCCAGAAGAGCTGGCGCCCGCCGGGCGCGTCGCGCCACAGGATGACGGCCGAGGCGACCCGGGGCTCGGCGGGCGGCGGCGGGGGCGGCAGGCCCTGGACGAGCTCCGACATGGGCGGTCAGCAGGCGATGCGGACGATCTCGCGCTGGACGGGGGAGTAGACGCACGGCCCCTCCGGCGTGAGGACCACGTCGATCTCGGTGCGCACCCCGAAGCCCTCCTCGGGCAGGTAGATGCCGGGCTCGATCGAGAAGGCGAGGCCCTCCACCAGCTCGCGCGTGTCGTGCGTCTCGAGGTCGTCGAGGTTGGCGCCGTCGCCGTGGACGCTCGTCCCGATGGAGTGGCCGGTGCGGTGGGGGAACCGGTCCCCGTAGCCGTGCGCGGCGACGTGGTCGCGGACCACCCGGTCCACGTGCCACCCCTGCAGGACGCGCCCCTCGCGCCAGGCGCTGCGCAACGCCTCCAGCCCCGCGTCGCGCGCGTCGGCGGCGATCCGGAACACCTGCTCGGCGCGCACCGGCGGCCTGTCGCCGCAGAAGCCGACCCAGGTGATGTCGGCGTAGACGTCGCTCGGGCCGCGCTCGCGCGCCCAGAGGTCGATGAGCACCAGGTCGCCCCTCCGGATCGGCGTCGGCGCCCCGGGGGAGGGCTCGTAGTGCGGATCGCCCGCGTGGGCGTTCACGGCCACCATCGGCGGGTGGTCGCAGACGAGGCCCGCGCGCGCGAACTCCTCGGTGAGGAACCGCTGGAGGGTGAGCTCGCTCACCTCGACCCCGCGCCGGAGGGCGATCCCGATCTGCTCGAAGGCGGCGTCCTTGGCGCCGTCGATGGCGCGCACGGCGCGCACGTGGCTCGCGAGCTGGTGCGGGGTCCAGCGGCAGAGGAACCGCTGGACCAGATCGGCCGAGGAGACCACCTCCGCGCCCATGGAGCGGACCAGCTCCACCGTCCCCGCGTCCACGCGCGACAGCGCGGGGATGGCGCCCAGCGGGAGGTACTCCATCGCGACGCGCCGGCCCGGGAGCGACGACAGCATGCGCTGGAGCGCCTCGGTGAAGGTGCCCCACGACGTGTACGACGCGCGCCGGCCGGGCACCTGGGCCGGGAAGGAGCGCAGCTCGATGGCGTGGAGCAGGATCGTCGGGTCGCCGCGCGCCGGGACGAGGTAGCACCAGCGGCGCGTCAGCATGTGTTCGGCGAGGCCCAGCGCCGACCGGGCGGTGGGGTTCTGGCCGTGGAAGTCGTACAGGAGCCAGCCGTCGAGCTCCTGCTCGCGCAGCGCCTGCTGCAGCGCGGGGAGGTCGAGGGCGCGCGGGCCCGCGTCGGCGGTCACGGCCCGGCCTCCACGTCGCGCTCCACCTGGTGCGGGATCTGGTGCACGCGGATGGAGTTGGTGGCGCCGGGGATGCCCATGGGCGAGCCGTACACCAGCACGACCCGGTCGCCGGGCGCCGCCAGCCGGTCCGCGAGCAGGCGGTCCGAGACCATCTCGCACATCAGGTCGGCGTTGCGGATGGGCTCCATGATCTTCGGGATGACGCCCCAGTAGAGCGCGATGCGGCGGCGGATCGCCTGGTCGGGCGAGAAGGCGATCACGGGCACGTGGGCGCGGTAGTGGGCCAGGAGCCGCGCGGTGGTCCCGCCCAGCGTGAAGCAGACGACGGCCACCGCGTGCGCCTCGTGGGCGGCGCGCACCGCGGCGCCCGCGACGACGGCGTTCACCGGCCCCGGGCCCGGCCAGCGGTCCGGGAGCGGAGCCCGCCCGCGCTGCGCGTGCGCCTCGGCCTCGCGCACGATGCGGTCCATCATCTGGACCGCCAGCACCGGGTAGCGGCCGGAGGCCGACTCCCCGGAGAGCATCACCGCGTCGGCGCCGTCCCAGATCGCGTTCGCCACGTCCGTGGCCTCGGCGCGGGTGGGGCGCGGGTGCTCGATCATCGACTCGAGCATCTGCGTCGCCACGATGACCGGCTTCCCCGCGGCGTTGGCCTTGGTCAGGATCTCCTTCTGGAGGTTCGGGACGCGCTCGGGCTGGATCTCCACGCCCAGGTCGCCGCGCGCCACCATGACGCCGTCCGCGGCGGCGATGATCCCGTCGATGTGGTCGAGCG
>JAJYHA010000376.1 GCA_021784995.1 Myxococcales bacterium | reverse complement strand
TGCCCGGCGGCGGTGTGAACGCGCTGCGCGGCCACTCCAACATCCAGGGCCTCACCGATCTCGGGGTGATGAGCCACCTGCTCCCCGGCTACCTGGGCGCCCCCACCGAGCGCGACGTCGACCTGAAGACCTACCTGGAGGCGCGCACCCCGAAGCCGCTGCGGCCGGGCCAGATGAACTACTGGCAGAACTACCCGAAGTTCTTCGTCTCGCTCCTGAAGGCCTGGTACGGGCCCGCGGCGACCAAGGAGAACGACTTCGGGTACGACTGGCTGCCCAAGATGGACCGGGTCTACGACATCCTGGCCGCCTTCGAGCTGATGAGCCAGGGCAAGGTGAACGGCTACTTCTGCCAGGGCTTCAACCCCCTCGCCTCGGTGCCCGACAAGGCGAAGACCACCGCCGCGCTCTCGAAGCTGAAGTACCTGGTGACGATCGACCCGCTCGCCACCGAGACCTCGACCTTCTGGCAGAACCACGGCGAGTTCAACGACGTCGACCCGGCGCGCATCCCCACCGAGGTCTTCCGGCTGCCCTCCACCTGCTTCGCGGAGGAGGACGGCTCGCTGGTGAACAGCGGGCGCTGGCTGCAGTGGCACTGGCGCGCGGCGGAGCCGCCGGGCGAGGCGCGCCAGGACGCCGACATCGTGGCCGCCCTCTTCCTCGCCCTCCGCGACCTCTACCGGAAGGAGGGCGGGGCGGCGCCCGACCCGATCCTGAAGCTGCACTGGCCCTACCGCATCCCGCACGCGCCGCACCCGGAGGAGCTGGCGCGCGAGTCGAACGGGCGCGCCGTCGCCGACGTGCCGGATCCGAAGACGCCCGGCGCCCACCTCCTGCGCGAGGGCGAGCAGCTCTCCAGCTTCGCCCAGCTCCAGGCCGACGGCAGCACCGCCTGCGGCTGCTGGATCTTCAGCGGGAGCTGGACGCCGGCCGGCAACCAGATGGCGCGGCGCGACGCCGCCGATCCGAGCGGGCTGGGCGCCACGCCGGGCTGGGCCTGGGCCTGGCCCGCCAACCGGCGCATCCTCTACAACCGCGCCTCCTGCGATCCGGCCGGGAAGCCCTGGGATCCTGCCCGCGACTACGTCTCCTGGAACGGGCGGCGGTGGGCCGGCGCCGACGTGCCCGACTACCGGCCCGACGCCGCGCCCGACGAGGGCGTGGGCCCCTTCATCATGAACGCGGAGGGGGTGGCGCGCCTCTGGGCGCCCGCGATGGTGGAGGGACCCTTCCCCGAGCACTACGAGCCCTTCGAGACGCCGCTGGCGAGGAACCCCCTGGGGAAGGTGCTCTCCAACCCCGCCGCGCGCCTCTTCCCGGACGACCGCGCCCGCCTCGGCGACGCGCGCGAGTTCCCCTTCGTGGCCACCACCTACCGCCTCACCGAGCACTTCCACTTCTGGACGCAGCACGCGCGCATCCCGGCTGTGCTGCAGCCGGAGCCCTTCGTCGAGCTCGGCGAGGAGCTGGCCGCCCGGCTCGCGATCCGCAACGGCGAGCGGGTGGTGGTCCGCTCGAAGCGCGGCCTGGTGAAGGCGCGCGCGGTCGTCACCCGGCGCATCCAGCCGCTGCAGGTGGACGGCAAGGAGGTCCACACGGTCGGGGTCCCGCTGCACTGGGGCTACGCGGGGCTCACGAAGAAGGGGTACCTCACCAACTCGCTCACGCCCTTCGTGGCCGACGCCAACATCCAGACGCCCGAGTTCAAGGCGTTCCTGGTGGACGTCCGGAAGGCCTAGGAGGCGCGCCATGGCACTCCAGTCCCTCGACATCCGGCGCCGCTCCGCCACCAGCACCGCCTCGCCCCGGGTGCGCCACGGGCTCGAGGTGGCGAAGCTCATCGACCTCTCGCGCTGCATCGGCTGCAAGGCGTGCCAGTCCGCCTGCATGGAGTGGAACGACCTGCGCGACGCGGTGGGCGTGAACGACGGCTCCTACACCAACCCGCCCGACCTCTCCGACCAGTCCTGGACCCTGATGCGCTTCCGCGAGGAGGTGGTCGGCGGCGCGCTGCGGTGGCTCATCGTGAAGGACGGCTGCCTGCACTGCTCCGAGCCGGGGTGCCTGAAGGCCTGCCCCGCCCCCGGCGCCATCCTGCAGTTCACGAACGGCCTGGTGGACTTCCAGCAGGAGAACTGCATCGGCTGCGGGTACTGCATCTCCGGCTGCCCCTTCGACGTGCCGCGCCTGTCGCGGGCCGATGGGAAGGCCTACAAGTGCACGCTCTGCTCCGACCGCGTGGCGGTGGGGCTGGAGCCGGCCTGCATCAAGACCTGCCCCACGCAGGCGCTCTCGTTCGGATCGAAGCAGGCCATGCTGGCGGCGGCCCAGCAGCGCCTGGCCGACCTGCACGCGCGCGGCTTCACGCACGCCGCGCTCTACGACCCGAAGGGCGTCGAGGGCACGCACGTGGTGCTGCTGCTCCCGCACGGCGACCGCCCCGACCTGTACGGGCTGCCGCGCGACCCGGCGCCGGGGCTCCTGCTCGGCGTGTGGCGCAGCTGGATCTCGCGCTCGCTGGGCGTCTTCACCATGTTCGCGGTCGTGGTGGCCGGGATCTTCCACTACATGAAGGTGGGCCCCATCGAGGAGCCGAGGGACGACGAGCCGGCCCCGCCCGCGCCCCCCACCGCGCCACGGAAGGAGGGCTGAGCCATGGCCACTCCCGAAGCCGCAGACGGCCACCCGCGCCACGGCGTCGGATCGGTGCCGGTGCGAGATCCGCGGCTGCTGGTGCGCTACGGCCACGGCGAGCGCCTCGCCCACTGGGCCATCGCCATCACCTACGTGCTCCTCTTCCTCTCCGGCCTGGCGCTCTACCACCCGTTCTTCTTCTGGACGAGCCTGCTCTTCGGCGGCGGGACCCTGATGCGGATCCTGCACCCCTTCGCCGGTATCGCGCTGGCGGCGCTCTTCTACCCCTACGCCTCGACGCTCTGGCGCGACAACCGGCTCGACCCCGGCGACCGGATCTGGCTGCGCCACATGTTCGCCTACATGAACCGGCGCGAGCTGGCCGGCGCGCCGGAGGCGGGCCGCTACAACGCGGGCCAGAAGCTGATGTTCTGGTCGATGGTCGTCGTCATCGCCTGCCTGGGCCTGAGCGGGATCGTCATCTGGCAGCCCTACTTCGCCCCCACCTTCCCGGCCGCCGGGCGGCGGGGCGCGGCCGTGATCCACGTGATCTGCGCCTTCGTCATGTTCGTGGGCATCGGCGTCCACGTCTACGCCGCCTACTGGACCAAGGGCTCCATCCGCGCCATGACGCGCGGGACCGTCACCCGCGCCTGGGCGCGCATGCACCACCCGGCGTGGTACCGCGAGATGGTGGGCGAGGCGCCCGCGCCGTCGAAGGATCGGGATCCCGCCTGAGCCCCGGACGCGCACGCGCCGGCGCCGGCCGGACCTCCCGCCGCGAGGTGGCGTGAGATGGCGGGCGCGCCGGAGCCCGGGGGCGGCGCCGCGTCGGGCGACGTCCCCTACCTGCGGCTGCCGCGCCCCGAGGCGCTCTTCGCGCGG
>JAJYHA010000228.1 GCA_021784995.1 Myxococcales bacterium | reverse complement strand
CCCCGCGGGCACGGGCGCCCCGGACCCCCGCGCGCGGGCGCCTCCGCGCCGCGCACCCTCGAGGCCCTACAGGCCGATCCACTCCGGCTTGCGGCCGAGGTCGTACTCGGCGATCCGGACCAGCTTCCCGCCCTGCACCTGGTACAGGTGCACCTTGGTGCTGGGGCGGTGGTCGGTCGGCGTGTAGGTCACCGGGGCGGCGAGGCCGGCCAGGTCGAAGTCCTTCAGCGTCTCGAGCGCGTTCTTGATGCCCTCGCCCGTGAGGTGCCCGGCCTTGTCGGCGCGCCGCAGCCCCTCGGCCCAGACCATCACGTAGGACCAGCCGCGGACGTAGTTCGTGTCGTGCGTGTCGTTGGGGTGGTTCTTCTTGTGGAACTCGACGACCTTGGCCATCCCCGGCACGCTCTCGCCGAACGGCGGGTTCAGCATCGCGCCGACCACGCCCTCGGACGCCTCCTTGGCGACGGCGATCAGGTTCTCGCCCAGGCCCCAGGTGTTGGTGCCCCACTTCACGTTCATCCCCAGCTTCTTGGCGTCCCGGAGCACGGCGGAGGTGTTGTTGATCGTGACCTGCGTGAAGCCGTAGTCGGCGCCCTTCTGCTTCATGTCGAGCAGCTGGCTCGTCGCGTCCTGCACGGTGCCGGGGAGGATCTCCTCCGCCACCAGGTCGATGCCGTTCTCCTTGCAGTAGCGCCGCCCGGCCTCGATGGGCGCCTTGCCGTACGCGTTGTCGCCGTACAGGAACGCGACGCGGGGGTTGCGGGTCTTGTCCTTCCAGTCCTGCTTCACCCACATCAGCCACCCGCGCAGGACGTCGGAGTACGACGGGCCGACGAAGAAGTTGTACGGCGTCACCTTCGGATCGGTGAGGTGGCCGGAGAAGGAGGCCGAGAAGTAGGGCATCTTCTCGCTGGCCACCACAGCCTTCAGGGCCTCGGTGTCGCCCGTGCCCCACCCCTGGATCATGATCACCTTCTCGGTCCCGGTGAGCCGCTTGTAGAGCGCGTTCGCCTCCGGGATCTTGTACCCGTAGTCCGCGTCGATCAGCTTCACCTTCTTGCCGTTGATGCCGCCGTTCTCGTTCAGCCACGTCGTCGCGTCGCGCACGCCGTAGGCGAACGGCTTGCCGACGTCGGCCGTGACCCCGGTGAGGTCGAAGATGCCGCCGACCTTGATCTCCTGGGATGATGCGAGCGCCGGCGCGAGCACGGCGACCGCGAGGAGCAGCGTCCGCTTCATGGGCAGCCTCCTTCAGTAAGAGAACGGGTACAGCTTCCAGTACGCCTTGATGAGCCGCCACCGGGCGGCCAGGCCGTCCGGCTCGAACACCAGGAACAGCACGATCACGAGCCCGAAGAGGCCCGTCCGGATGGGGGCGAAGATGGTGATGAGGTGGGGCCAGGTGTCGCTGAGCGCCCCGGTGACCAGGCGGAGCAGCTCGGGCAGGAGGGTCATGAAGACGGCGCCGAAGAGGGCGCCCTGGATGCTCCCCAGCCCGCCGATGATGACCATCCCCAGCTGGTCGATGGCGACGCTGATGGGGAAGTTCTCCGGGCTGATGATGCGCGCCTGGTAGGCGAGCAGGGAGCCCGCCACGCCCACGTAGAACGACGAGACGCCGAACGCGAGCAGCTTGTAGCGGAACACGCGGACGCCCATCACCTCCGCCGAGATGTCCTGGTCGCGGATGGCGATGAACGCCTTCCCCACCCGGGTGCGGAAGAGGTTCTTCGCGAAGAGCGTCATGAGCACCGCCAGCGGCAGGATGACGTAGAAGAGGCGCGCGTCGCCGTCGACCGTGAGCGGGCCGAGGCGGGCCGGCGGCACCGAGATCCCGTTCACGCCGCCGGTCATCGAGTCCCAGTGGCTGGAGGTGAACTCGACGATGAAGTGCGCCGCCAGCGTGGCCATGGCCAGGTAGAGGCCCTTGAGGCGGAGCGACGGGACGCCGAAGATCATCCCCACCAGGGCCGTCACGCCGCCCGCGAGCGGGATGATCAGGACGAAGGGGAGCCCCGTCCGACCGGCCAGGGCCGCGGTGGCGTACGCGCCGACGGCCATGAAGGCCGCGTTCCCGAGCGAGATCTGGCCGGTGAAGCCGGTCAGGATGTTGAGGCCGAGCGCCGCGATGGACGCGATGGCGATGCGGTTCGCCACGTCGAGCCAGTAGCTCGACGCGAAGGCCGGCACCGTCGCCGCCGCCGCCACGAAGAGGACGGTGGCCCAGCGCGAGACGGGCGTCTCGAAGATGGCCATGTCGGCCGCGTACGTCGTCTTGAAGTCGCCGCAACGCATCATGGTCGGCTCACACGCGCTCGATCTTGACCTTCCCGAACAGCCCGTACGGCCGCACCATCAGGATCAGCACCAGCGCCACGAACGGGGCGACCTCCTTCACGCCGCCGCCGAAGACCGGGTCCAGGTAGCCGCCGGAGAGGTTCTCCAGCACCCCGATGAGCAGCCCGCCCACGATGGCGCCCACCACGCTGTCGAGGCCGCCCAGGATCACGACCGGCACCACCTTGAGCCCGAACGTCGCGAGGGAGGCGTCGACGCCGCCGCGGATGGTCCCGAGGAGCATGCCGCCCACCGCCGAGACCACCGCCGCGATGCTCCACGAGAGGGCGAAGATGTGCTTCACCGAGATCCCCATCGAGAGCGCCGTCTGCTGCGAGAAGGCCACGGCGCGCATGGCCACGCCGGCGCGGGAGTACTTGAAGAAGAGCGCGAAGACGGCCAGCAGCACCGCCACGCAGCCCACGCTCCACATGTAGCCCTGCGAGACCGGGAACGGGCCGAGGTGGATGGGCTCGGGCGGGAAGACCGCCGGGAACGGGATGGTGTCGGTGCCCCACACGCCCTGCACGACGGCGCGCAGCACCGCCGAGAGGCCGAGCGTGAGCATGATGACCGAGATGACCGGCTCCCCGATCATCGGGCGCAGCACGACGCGCTCCAGCGCGAGCCCCAGCAGCACCGAGAAGCAGAGCGTGACGAGGAAGGCGATCCAGAACGGCAGCCGCGCGCCGATCATCACCGCCAGGCACACGTAGGCGCCGATCATCAGGAACTCGCCCTGGGCGAAGTTCAGGATGGAGGACGACTTGTAGATGATGACGAACCCGAGCGCGACGAGCGCGTAGATGCTCCCGACCACGAGCCCGTTGATGACGAGCTGGAGCAGGAAGTTCATCGGGGCTCCCGTCCGGCGCGCGCGGCCCGCATCAGGCCACCTTCCGTTCCATGTGGCGCACCGGCAGCCGGGCCTGGATGCGGGTCACCTTCCCGTCCTGGAACTTGATGGTGGTGTCGATGTCGACCGCGTCGGTGTCGCCGTAGAGGGCGGCGATGACCTCCCGGTAGCGCTCCTCCACCACGTTCCGGCGCACCTTGCGGGTGCGCGTCAGCTCCTCGTCGTCGGCGTCGAGCTCCTTGTAGAGGAGCACGAACTTGTGGATCCGGGCCGCGGCCGGGAGCGTCTCGTTCACCGTCGCCACCTCGCGCTCGAGCAGGTCGTAGACCTGCGGTTTCGA